>NZ_JAMPQD010000067.1:0-1014 GCF_028482245.1 Providencia sp. PROV129 | reverse complement strand
TGTAACTTGATCAAACCACACCCTCAACATATGTAATTAATAGAACATGAATATCTTCAAGCAACGGTACCCAACAAGGAATATGATGATGAACACAATTGACATAAATATAATCAAGTATAAGACACATTAATCAACCGACGGAATAAAGCATCACTATTTTACTTGCCTTCACCGGGAAATTTGGACAAAGCCCTAAGTGCGATCGGAAGTCCACCACCTGTTTTTGACACACAACTTAGTGCACCAATTTCACATAATCAGGCTCATAAACGACGCCGCACCTACGCACAAACTCAAACCCCGCCGCGGGTTACATCTCTCCCCACACCCACCAAACTGCAGCGGCGCTGCTTAATAATTTCATAACTTTAAAATTATGACAGCAGTGGTAACAAACAAAAACTCCAGAGGCATCTACATAAAATTCCCCACAAGTTTTGTATACAATTTATAATTAAATTCCAACATCTAATTAGCCCAAAACAGTCCACAAGATGAACCCTGTAATCTGTTTTTTTGTCTTTTGGACAGCGACATACCCGGATTCAAACAGCGATATCTTTTAAAATATAATTCCAAATCAAGCGCATAAGTACTCATTGGAAAGATAAGACAAAGCCCTACATGATTATCATACTGGTTAACACTAATTACCCACGAAAAATTCCCAGAAACTGCTAATACTACTGCTGTTCACCCACCTGAAAAATCTGTTTTTTTTGGACAGCAACATAACCGGATTCAAACGACGATATCTCCTAAATTATAACTCCGAATCGAGCGCATAAGTACCGTTGGAAAGGTATGACAAAGCTCTACATGTTTCTCCCACTGATCCCCACTAATTACCCACGAAAAATTCCCAGAAATCCCTAGAACTACTGCTGTTCGCCCACCCACAAAATTTCTGGACAGCACCTCTACCGATTCGGATAGGTAAACATATAATCGATTGGATTGCAGCACAATTAAACAAGATACAATCTCAAAAATCACCTTGAATCCTCCCCC
>NZ_JAMPQD010000066.1:0-1046 GCF_028482245.1 Providencia sp. PROV129 | reverse complement strand
TCAAGCTCGCCATTGATCTTCAATTGGTATCTTTTGAGACTACATTTAGTATCATTTACATGTCTTCTCCAATATTTGATTAGACTATATTTCATATCATATGCTTCCCATGTTGCTATAAATGCATATGTTGTTAACTCATATTCTGTTACCTATGCATAAGGGAAGTTAGTCTAATCAAATCATGTCTTGCTCCTCTATTTTCACATGCTTTTTCCTAAGTAGAAGATCTCTGTCAGGGGGAGTATTTCTTCGTCTCTAATGGGGGAGAAAATTCTTTCTAAAGGAGAACACTCATTTAGGGGGAGTAATCTTTTGAGGAACTCTTTCAAGTGGTATCATTCACATAGTTTAATTTAATATCCTTCTAGTGATATCACTTGATACAATTCTTGTTGAGGGCAAGCTTTTATTTACTTCCTACATGCTTTTAATGTCTTCCTTTTCGGTGGTTGATGCCAAAGGGGGAGAAGTTTAGGGACCAAAGCAATGAAAATTATATCAAACACCAAACACCAAACACCACCAAATTAAAATTTTAATCCTTCAAGTGGTTTTGGTTATTTGGTCTAAAATAGGAAGTAAGTGAATTATGGAGTTAGGGGGAGGCTTAAGTCCATAATATCACATTGTGGGGACAATCATGCATCTTAGCAAGTAAAATGCATATTTTCATTCAAATGTTTGTATATTTGCTTGCTTTGGTTGTGTTGTCATCAATCACCAAAAAGGGGGAGATTGTAAGGAAAATGGACCCCGGGCCATTTGGCTAAATTGATTTTGGTGTTTGATGATCAACACAACCTGTGGACTAATGTGTTTGCTAGTGTTTGTGTTTATAGTTCACAGGATGCGAAGAGGATTGGACTAAGACACTGAGAATGTAACACCTCAAAAGAAGACATAAAAAGAAATGTAGAAGTCCAAGACTCAAGAACAAAATAAGCCCAAGTAATGAGCGAAGAAATCCATGGAGAGGGCAGTCAGCCAGCGCACTGGTGGTGCACTGTACAGTGAACGACACATGTTCGGTGTGCACCGGATTC
>NZ_JAMPQD010000065.1:0-1084 GCF_028482245.1 Providencia sp. PROV129 | reverse complement strand
CACCGACAAATACGACTCGAAGCAAAAAGGCGGTAGCTTGTCGGGTAGCATTGGCACAGGGTTGAATACCACGGCATCGGTGAATGTGAATAAAACCGAGATGCACAGTGATTATCAATCGGTGGATAAACAAACGGGTATCAATGCAGGCAAAGGCGGTTTTGATATTACGGTGGGCAATCACACCCAGCTCGATGGTGCGGTGATTGGCAGCACGGCAGAGGCCGAGAAGAACAAGCTCGACACGGGCACACTGGGCTTTGGGGATATCAAAAACAAAGCGGAGTATAAAGTGGAAAGCCACAGTGGCGGGTTTAGCACAGGTGGCTCGCCATTTGAAGACCAGTTAGCGGGTAATGCGGCAGGTTCGTTATTGACCAATGTGAATAACAAAGGGAAAGACAGTAATAGCACGCATGCGGGGGTGTCGGAAGGTGAGATTGTTATCCGCGATAAGGATAATCAGAAACAGGATGTCAATACGTTAAGCCGTGATACTGATAATGCCCACGAGAAGCTGAACACGATTTTTGACAAAGAAAAAGAGCAGAAACGGATAGAGAAAACGCAGCTAGTCGGCGAGTTAGGTAAGCAGATTACGGATATTGCGGTGACGGATGCAACCATAAAAGCCACGAAGGATGTAGATAGAGCGCACCCTGAGTTGAGTGGCAAGGAAAGAGAAGATGCTATTCAAGCTCAAGTTAACAAATCTGAATGGGGCGTGGGAGGCGATAAACGCCGCATAGTGGAGTCGGGCACAGCGTTAATCCAAGGCTTGGTGAATGGGGATGTAAATAAAGCGGTGGCGAATGCGAGTGCGCCGTATATCGCGAATCAAATAGCGCAACATATCCCAGCTGAAAATAAAGAGGGTCGTATAGCGGCGCACGGTATTGCGAATGTTGCATTAGCACTGGCAAAAGGTGAAAATGCAGGAGCGCAATCGTTAGGTGCGATGACGGCAGAAGCGGTGGGAATGCTGTCGCAAGAGCTGTATAAGAAAAAGCCAAGTGAGCTAACGGAAGATGAAAAATCGACGGTAAGTGCGTTTGCGAGCCTGGCCGCGGGTATAGCGGGAGGG
>NZ_JAMPQD010000064.1:0-1121 GCF_028482245.1 Providencia sp. PROV129 | reverse complement strand
TGTGTGGATCTCACATTGGATCTAGGCCTTACTTGGAAAAGTTTTCCGTCAAGGATTTTATTGGCCGAAGGCAGCTTCGGATGCAGCGGATTTAGTCCAAAAGTGCGAAGGTTGTCAGAAATGTGCAAGAGATCAAAAACAACCTTCGTCTTTAACACAGCTAATACAACCCATCTTGGCCATTGCAAAGGTGGGGCCTTGACTTGTTAGGTCCGTTACCACCGGCCCAAGGGAACCTAAGATATGTTGTAGTGGCGGTGGAATATTTTTCTAAATGGATTGAGGCAAAGCCTTTAGCCACAATAACTTCGGCCACCGTTCAAAAGTTTTTCTGGCAGAATATTGTTTGTCGTTTCGGGGTACCAAAGGCTATCACTGTGGATAATGGAACACAGTTTGACTCCGAAGCTTTCAGAGAATTTCTGTGATCAAATTGGTACGAAGATCCATTTTGCATCAGTCAGGCATCCGGAGTCAAATGGACTTGTTGAAAGAGCCAATGGCATCATAATGACAGGAATAATGAAGTTAATCTTCAATCAACCCAGGGGAAAGTGGCCAGATCAGTTAATCAAAGTGGTGTGGAGCCACAACACAACAACATCAAGGTCTACAGGCTTTACTCCATTCAAATTATTGTTTGGTGACGAAGCAATAACTCCGGAAGAAGCCAAAACCGGATCAATAAGAGTAGTAGCTTCGGCAGAATCAGGTTCCGAAGCTGATTATTCTGTGGAAAAAGATGCTTTAGAAGGGATCAGGCTTCAAGCTGTGGAAAACATCAATAAATATCAAGCTGAAACAATTAAATGGCGTGATAGAAAGGTTCGGCTAAAGAATATTGAGCCAGGACACTTGGTGCTTCGGAGAGTGGCCAACCCAGAAACAGTGGGCAAATTACAGCTGAAATGGGAAGGACCTTTTCTGGTAGTATCTTCGTCAAGACCCGGTTCCTACAGATTGAAGGATATGGACGGCAACGACATTCCTAGATCTTGGAATGCGGATGAGCTTCGGCGATATTATGTATAGCTCGATGTAATTTTTCATATTTTTTATTTTTTCTTTCATGGCACCCTTTTCCTTTCCAAAGGGGGAGAAAGGTTTTTAATGGGGCCATC
>NZ_JAMPQD010000063.1:0-960 GCF_028482245.1 Providencia sp. PROV129 | reverse complement strand
CTTCGGATCAAGGGCCCATTGCTATTCATGGAAGTCAGGAAGCTGCCAGAAGGGCCGAAGGAAACTGGACTGACTCAAAAGCAATCCATAACATAGATGGAGCTGAAGCTTGTGAACAGTACAAGTTCAGAAGGGAGAAAGCAGCTTCGGCAGATCAGCCGAAGCCCATGCTCTTATGTGAGGACATAGCAGAGCAGAAGGTGCTGTTGGGATCTCAATTATCTGAAGAGCAGGAGAAAACCTTGATAAGGTTTTTGTTCAACAACAAAGATGTTTTTGCATGGTCAGCCAATGATCTCTGTGGTGTCAACAGGGATGTTATTGAACACTCGCTCAATGTTGATCCATCCTTCAGACCCAGAAAGCAGAGGCTTCGGAAAATGTCTGATGACAAGGCCGAAGGTGCTCGCAACGAAGTGAAAAGACTCCTCAGTGCAGGAGTTATCAGAGAAGTAAAGTACCCAGAATGGCTAGCTAACACTGTTATGGTGAAGAAGGCCAATGGCAAATGGAGAATGTGTATTGATTTTACAGATCTCAACAAGGCTTGTCCGAAGGACGAATTCCCATTGCCAAGGATAGACTCTTTAGTTGATGCAGCAGCTTCTTCAGAGCTCATGAGTCTGCTAGACTGTTATTCAGGCTATCATCAAATTTGGATGAAGAAGGAGGATGAGCCGAAGACCAGCTTCATAACCCCTAGTGGCACATATTGCTATCTTCGGATGCCTGAGGGGCTCAAAAATGCTGGAGGAAGTTTCAGCAGAATGACAGCGAAGGTTCTCCATTCTCAGATAGGCAGAAATGTGCTAACTTATGTTGATGATATCATTGTAAAAAGCACGAAGCAGGATAATCACATTGCTGATTTGCAGGAGACCTTCGCCAATTTCAGGCAAGCTGGCTTAAAGTTGAATCCAGAAAAATGTGTCTTCGGAGTAAAGAAGGGAAATTCCTTGG
>NZ_JAMPQD010000062.1:0-1187 GCF_028482245.1 Providencia sp. PROV129 | reverse complement strand
GTATTATGCAATGATTTTTGCAACAACACCCGCACCTACAGTACGGCCACCTTCACGGATTGCGAAACGTAAACCGTCGTCCATCGCGATTGGGTGGATCAGGGTAACGATCATGTTGATGTTATCACCTGGCATTACCATCTCTACGCCTTCTGGCAGTTCGATAGTACCTGTTACGTCAGTTGTACGGAAGTAGAACTGTGGACGGTAACCTTTGAAGAATGGAGTGTGACGACCACCTTCATCTTTGCTCAGAATATAAACTTCTGATTCAAATTTAGTGTGTGGCTTGATTGAACCTGGTTTAGCAAGTACTTGACCACGTTCGATTTCTTCACGCTTAGTACCACGCAGCAGAACACCAACGTTCTCACCCGCACGGCCTTCGTCAAGAAGTTTACGGAACATTTCAACACCAGTACAAGTTGTTTTCGCAGTCTCTTTGATACCAACGATTTCAACTTCTTCACCAACTTTGATGATACCACGCTCAACACGGCCTGTTACTACTGTACCACGACCTGAGATTGAGAATACGTCTTCAATTGGCAGCAGGAATGGACGGTCAATTGCACGCTCTGGTTCTGGGATGTAAGAATCCAGGTAACCTGCTAATTCAACAATTTTCGCTTCCCACTCAGCTTCGCCTTCCAGCGCTTTTAGTGCTGAACCACGAACAACTGGAGTGTCGTCGCCTGGGAAATCGTACTGAGACAGAAGTTCACGAACTTCCATTTCAACTAATTCTAACAGTTCTTCGTCATCAACCATGTCACATTTGTTCAGGAACACGATGATGTAAGGAACGCCAACCTGACGACCTAACAGGATGTGCTCACGAGTTTGTGGCATTGGGCCATCAGTCGCAGCAACAACCAGGATTGCACCGTCCATCTGTGCAGCACCTGTGATCATGTTTTTAACATAGTCGGCGTGTCCTGGGCAGTCTACGTGTGCGTAGTGGCGAGTTGGAGTATCGTACTCTACGTGAGAAGTAGAGATGGTGATACCACGCGCTTTTTCTTCTGGTGCGTTATCGATTTGGTCGAATGCACGAGCAGAACCGCCGTAAGTTTTTGCCAGAACAGTAGTGATAGCTGCTGTCAGAGTAGTTTTACCGTGGTCAACGTGGCCGATAGTACCAACGTTAACGTGCGGTTTTGAACGTTCAAATTTTTCTTTAGACA
>NZ_JAMPQD010000061.1:0-1270 GCF_028482245.1 Providencia sp. PROV129 | reverse complement strand
GAGCGCATTGCCAGACAGTCGGCTCACTATACACTCATTGGGGAGACATTGTACAGAAGGGGTGCATCAGGCGTCCTCATGAAGTGCATTCTCCCGTCCACTGGGAAGCAACTTCTGGAGGAGGTCCATGCTGGGCAATGTGGAATACATGCAGCATCCAAGACACTAGTCGGGAAGGTTTTCAGGTCAGGATTCTATTGGCCAACAGCGAAGAAGTGATGCAGCCGAGTTAGTTCAGAGGTGCGAAGCTTGCCAGTACTTGTCAAAGCAACAGCATCTGCCAGCACAGCAACTGCAGACCATACCAGTAACTTGGCCTTTCGCATGCTGGGGACTGGATATGATTGGACCTTTCAAGAAAGCTCAAGGAGGATACACTCATGTATTGGTAGCAATCGACAAATTCACTAAATGGATAGAGTTCAAGCCCATTGCTTCCTTAACCTCAGCTAAGGCCGTGGAATTCATACAAGACATAATATTCAGATTTGGGATACCAAACAGTATCATAACTGACTTAGGATCCAACTTCACAAGTTCAGAGTTCTTTGACTTCTGCGAGCAAAAAAGCATTCAGATCAAGTATGCATCTGTAGCCCATCCAAGAGCCAACGGGCAGTTGAGCGAGCCAACGGGATGATATTGGAGGCACTCAGGAAAAAGGTCTTCGATAAGAATGAAAAATTCGCAGGAAAGTGGATAAGAGAATTGCCTTATGTCGTTTGGAGCCTAAGAACCCAACCTAGCCGAGCCCTGCATGGAAACACTCCTTTCTTCATGGTCTATGGGTCAGAGGCAGTGATACCTGCTGATCTCAAGTTTGGGGCGCCAAGGTTGATCTTCGAAAGCATAGCAGAAGCCGAGGCCACCAGGCTGGAGGACATTGATGTACTTGAGGAAGAACGGCTGAATGCAGTAATCCAATCAGCACGGTACCAGCAGACTCTAAGGCGCTATCACGACAAGGCTGTGCGACAACGATCCTTTTCAGTAGGAGATCTCGTCCTCCGCCGAATTCTAACGGGGGAGGGACGGCACAAGTTATCGCCCTTATGGGAAGGACCCTTCATAGTAGCAGAAGTCACTCGGCCCGGATCGTATCGCCTCACTCAGATGGATGGCACAGAAGTCGGGAACTCCTGGAACATAGAACACCTCAGAAAGTTTTATCCCTAGCTGTACTTCAAAAGCTATCGGGACGACGATGTACTCTGTAAAGTGGGAAATATGTCATCAATAAAAAAGGCTTCAAGAATACTCAGTTTGTTCA
>NZ_JAMPQD010000060.1:0-1395 GCF_028482245.1 Providencia sp. PROV129 | reverse complement strand
GACAAATGCCGCAGAGGCAGGGAAGACCACGGTTGAGAATAACCATTTAAGCCCTGAAAAGACGAAAGCCAGGAGTGAAGAGTTTGCGAAATGCAACGGTGATAGTAGTTGCCGTGCTGAGGTTAGAGACACTTATCGAAAAGAATACGATAAGGTTCAAGAGCAAATCAATAACTGTAGTAGTCCAGACCAATGTGTTGCTGTCGCGAAAGAGCTGAAAGAGTGGCAAAAAATCTACTCAGAGCGAGCGAAAGAGCTACAAGATAAAGCTCATAATAATGGTGGTATTGGAGCCCTCACTGACGCTGAACAGAAGGAGTGGGCAGAAATTAGAGGCACACTTCCGAACCTAGAAGGTTCTCGCAATTTAGCAATTTATCGTGCTGAACAGTTAGGTGGTTCAGCGGAAACCACAAAAGAACGTGATTTAGCGATGGCGGCGGCAGGGATCGGCGCGGGTATTGGAAGTGGTAAAGGAGGAAAAAATAATACAAACAAAGATCCACAAACTAGCCAGCCAAATCAGCAACAGTATAAAAACGTTGCACCTAATACTTTAATTGGAAGGCAAGACAGTACCGAAATGTCAGGCTCGCAAGTTAAACGCTTAGTGAAAGATATGAAGGCGAATGGTTTCAACAAGGATGAACCAATTGATGTTGCTATTGTTAATGGAAAAATGATTATTATTGACGGTCACCATCGAGCTGAAGCTGCAAGAAAGGCTGGTATTAAAGATATTCCTGTTAGAATTAATACAGTAACGAAAGAGCAAGGCGATCAATTGTTACGCGAAGCAGCAGAAGCAAGAGCTAGGAGATAGCATGCTAATCCCGATAAGTGATGCAACATTGAGAAATTTTGTTGTTACCCAAAAGAAATTAGTCACATCGTTTATGGAACAGTACCCTAACGTAAAGGATTATCAATTTCTATTGGATTTCCCTAAACATGGAACGATCCGAGTTGATGATAATGTTTGGAATTTTTCAAAACATGGAAAAGGAATCAAATTTTATCAAGGTGATTCACCCAGTGCAAAAGTAGTAGATATTCATTGCAATATTACCGAACCCGAAATATTTGATTTATGGCGTTTGAGTCAGTATTTTCAATTAGACAATGATGCCGAATTAAAAAGTCTATTAGATGATATGGTTAGGTCAGGTTTATTACTTATTTCTGATAAATTTTATACATTTACAAGCTAGTATATAAGAACCCAGCCCCACACTGGGATCTCCTTAGCCATTTTACTCCCCCTCAGCCAGCCGGATAATCAACTGTCCGGCTTGGCGAGTGAGGGTATAGTGACTTCCTACCTCAAACCCCAACTCCATCAACCACTTACCGCTTAAGGTGAGTTGTGGGCTAGGGTTGGGTTTACCTCGGTTG
>NZ_JAMPQD010000058.1:0-1669 GCF_028482245.1 Providencia sp. PROV129 | reverse complement strand
TAACCGCGGTAAACCTAACCCCAGCCCACAACTCACTTTAAGTGGTAAGTGGCTGAAAGAGATGAGGTTTGAGGTTGGCAGCCACTATACCCTTACTCGCCAAGCCGGACAGTTGATTATCCAGCTGGCTGAGGAGTGAGTTAGTAAAACGAAACTGCTAATTCAATTAAGCAATAATTTCATAAAGGGTATCAGGTGGTGCCTGATACTCTTCAAAGTCAGCATGAATGACGTCATATAACTCAAATGCTCGGATTTTTTTTATCGTTTCAATTTGTTCGCATTCATTCAATGAAACAACCATTTTCTTAGCATTTGAAATCTTAATCATCTCGGATAAAGTGTCCAAAAGAATATTTAAACGTTCTTTTGGGTCTGGAGGAAACCCTATATCCGCAGTTTCAGGATCATATTCTAAATAATCAATCAGATATGTTGCATTGATTGAGTTTTTTCCATCCGCGATATCAAATATAAAGCATCCATCTTCAGGTAAGTATTCAGCTGGGTAATTAAATAACTCCATTTTTGTTATCACGCGAATATTCAAGGGAGTATCAGCCATGTATTTTTCTAGTAGATTGAAATCTATAGTAGTTCCAATTTCGGGTTGTAAATAGCCATAAACGTTATTTGACATAGTCATACCTACTTTTTATCTTCAATCCAAGGGCCTACTGGCTTACCATTCTTATCTATTTCACGATAGTATCTTTTATCCACATACCCACGATCATTATAATTAATTTTATGTTCGTGAGGTGGAACTTTGCCGTTTGCATCATATCCTAATTGCCCATGCGTTTTTTGCTGTCCATAATCTTCTCGTGAAAATGTCCTTCCTTTATCATCATAATAAGTAATACTTTTAGTGCCATCTGCACGAGAAACTTCATAAACTGAATTTGGGGTAGACGTTCTTGGTGCTTTTCCTGAAGAGACAACAGTATGTTCAGTAACGATTTTATTGGTAGCTGGATTAACTACTGGAGCTTTATCATAAGGTAATGAGTTCCCATCAAACTTACCATCACCTTTCCCAACAGTCGTAACTATTCCATCATCCTTCGGGCTAAATGCCCCATTTTTATCAGCAGTCCAGTTGCTACCCGCTCCTGCATTATTTCCTTTCGGAGTTGTGACATTTGGCTTCGCAACATCTTTCCCAAACTGTTTTACTAAAGCGCCTGAGTTTGCGACCGCTGACATACCACCCAATAGATAAATCGACCCGACATACATACCTGCACGCGTTCGTGCTTCTTCATCGGTATAACCGAAGTTTTTAAAGGCTTCAGTATAGGATTCCAATAGATTATACGCCTGCTGTGCTTCGGGTGAAGTCGAGTTCAACAACCGTTCGATTTCTTGATAACCAGCCTGCGCTGTTTTTGGATTTTGATACGTCAAACTGACGTAGGTATCTATCGTTTCGAATGCGTCTTTTCTGGCGGCGGTACATTCAGGTGAAACACCGCCAGCACAGGTATCAATTAATCTTTGCGTTGTTTCTGTATCTTTAATTCGCAGCTCAGCGAGTTTCTGTTGCTCGGCCTCAGTGATCTTACCTTGCTTCTCTTTTAGCTCCAGTGACGTCTTTTGGCGGTGCTCTGAGTCGCTCAGATAGTTATTCTCAACCGTGGTCTTCCCTGCCTCTGCGGCATTTGCC
>NZ_JAMPQD010000057.1:0-1754 GCF_028482245.1 Providencia sp. PROV129 | reverse complement strand
AATATTTAAAGGGTCTTTGACCCTTATTTTTAATGACCAATGGGGATGGATAATATCAATGCGTTTAAAACCAATTAATGCCTTTATGTTATCCCTGTTAGCCACGCCATTTTATGTCTGCGCCGATTTAAATATGGACTTCTTGCATGGAGGCGTTCAACCGCAAGCTGAAAGTGTCTTTGATGAGAATGTAAAATACCCCGCCGGGCATTATATTGTTGAGGTGATTTTTAATCGTCGCTCGATGAATAAAAAAGAGCTGATTATCTTACCTGACGATAAAGAAACGTTATGTCTCAATAAAGACTGGATAACGGAATTAGCCTTGCCGATCAATTTAAATTTATTTGCGGCTTATTTTAATCCCGAGAGACACTGCTATGACATTAGCCGTTATCCTGGCGCCCAAGTGACTTTTGATAATGCCAAACAAACATTATCTTTGAGTATTCCTCAAATCGCATTGGATGAATCTACAAATCAACAAAATTGGGATTACGGTATTACTGGCGTTAAAGTTAACTACTCTGGCTATGTTTCTAAAACCAGTTCGTCAAAAACACAAATGTACGGCGATTTTGACTTATATTCTAATGTTGGTCGCTGGGTTGCTTTTGTTCGCAGCAGTTATCTAAAAGATTCCGGCACAGAAACATCCGAAGCCACAATATCAACAGCAATAAAACCAATACAAGGAAGTTTTATTGCCGGTAAAACATTAACCGCTTTATCAATATTACCCAATTTTGTTTTTTATGGCATGGCATTACGCTCCGAGCGGGATATGCGCCCCTGGGAAATGCGTGGCTATGCCCCAGTGATTTCTGGTGTCGTAAATTCCAATGCCAAAATTACGATATCTCAAAATGGCTATATTTTAAGCTCTCAAGTGGTGCCTGCAGGGGCTTACCAATTAAAAGATATTGCCCCCGTCAGTAACGGAAATATCACCGTCACCGTGGAAGAAAATGATGGAACGAAAACCGTTCGTTACTATCCTGTCGCGACACTTTCGTCTTTATTGCGAGCGAATGAAATTAATTACAATGTCGCCATTGGTGAGCGAGAGATCGCAGGAAAAAGAGAAAATCGCCTGTTCTTTTTGGGCGCATTTGACTATGGGTTAACCCATTTTACGTTCCATACTGCCGGTATCTTGCATAACGATTATAAAAGTGCTGCTTTAGGGGCAAGTAAAGATTTAGGCCAATTTGGGGCAATCTCGTTTAACGTCAACACGGCGGTGAGTACGTTCCAAAAGCAAACGCCAACGATGCCAGAAGCTCGTCAATCGGGTATCAGCTATATGCTTCAATACGCAAATTCATTAACAGACAATACGAACCTACAATTATTGGCTTACCGATACACCGGCAAAGATTACGTTGATTTTAATGATTTTAACCCGAATGCCTTATACCACCGAAGCAATCGTAAAGAACGCTATGAAACTATCCTATCGCAAAATTTTGATGGAAGCTTTTTGAGTGTATCGGGCTGGGTCCAAACCTATCGCAATGCTATCAGCAACGAGGTGGGCGCCAACATTACTTATAATACCGCGATCCAAGGTATCGATTTATCGTTTTCGGCAGATTATCAAAAATTAAATGATTATAATCGTGATAATTATGTTTTTTCTGTCGGTGTAAATATTCCCTTTAGTGTCTTTGATAAAAATCACTTTTGGACAAATTCCGTCAACTACGACCGACGAAACAAAGCCAGTTTTAACTCCGGTATTTCTGGCAGTA
>NZ_JAMPQD010000056.1:0-1984 GCF_028482245.1 Providencia sp. PROV129 | reverse complement strand
CAAGTGTGCAATCAAATACCATCGCAAGTAAAACAATCAATATTAATTTTACCTGTAATGCAGTATTGCCTGCTTACACAATTAGTTTTAGCGGCCGGGATGGCGGAGCTCCAAATAATGGCATTATTTCTGTAAAAGACAATAGCTCAGTAGGTTACCAATTGACCTGGGGAAATGGCACCGTTAAGCCAGCAAATAGTGCTGTTGTCACAAATGGTATGCCCATCACTCCCAATACAAAACCAACAACCAATAACTTTACGGTTCCAGTGATTGTTAAACCAGTCGCGTTGTCGGCACAAGCCATTCCTGGACTCGCGAATACCGCATTAACGATTAATGTAAAATTAAATTAAATGGAGCTAACTATGATAACGAAATCACTGTTCATTCTCGCCGGATTTTCACTTCCCTTTTATGCTGGCGCCACTAGCTTTGCCTCAAATGTTACCGGAGGTACCGTGACATCAAATATAAGCATGACGGTCAAGGCATCTTGCAGTGCTTCCGTGGCAGATGTTGCCTTTGGTGACCAAGCGGCGGGCGATATTAAAAAAGGGACGGTCGCCGACAAAGTGATGTCACTGGCAATTGCTTGCGATACAAAAATGGCCAATTATACCCTGACATTTACAGCTGCTGATGGTGTTAAAGATGTGGCAAATGGCATTATTAATACCAAGCTCAATTCGACTGTAGGTTATCAACTGCGGTGGGGTGATTCGACGGTAAAACCTCTGGATACCGCCATCACTGTTAATGGCACAGCCGTGACACCAACGAATAAACCCACCGCGGCAAGTTTTACGATCCCAATTAAAGTTAAGCCCGTTGCACTCGGTGAGATTGTATCTCCAGGGGCCGCCAATACAGCGTTAAATATTAAATTGACATTCAATTAATTGAGGGCTCTATGTTCAAATCTATGTTGCTTATCAGCCTGTTAATATTCAGTACAACGAGAGGTTATGGCTCTGAGCTAAAACCGGCATCCATCGTTGGCGGTGCTGTTCAATCGCAATTTAGTATGAATGTCAAAATTGCCACGTGTTTACCGGCCACGGTAGATAATGTGGCTTTTGGCCCTGTAGATACGGTCACTATTTTGTCGGGTGAAATTGAAGGGCACTCGACACTCTCACTGGATTGCTCTGGAACCATTAAGCCCCAGAGGATTTCAATACGCTTTGAGCCTGCTAATCCCCATTTAACTCTGGGATCATCTGGTTATATTGGCTCAAAAAATACCTCCTTGGGCTATCTTGTGACATGGGAAGACGCACAAATAGGTTCCATTAACGAAGGTGTCCCCATGGGAAAGGAGCTGTTTTTTAAAAAAGCAGAGGCCTCACTGATGAAAGTCAAACTAAAAATAAAACCGGTTGTCCTTCCGCTGGGCGGTCAATCCATTAGCTTAGGTAATGGGGACACCCATATTACTATCAAAATAAAATATATCTGATGCGAGCCTTTGTATGAACAAAAAAATATACGCGTATTTTATGGTCACTTGCTTAAATTTTTATTCGCCACTCACGCTGTCAGATGAAGCTCTCCCTGAAACTGAATTGGCCATTTCTCTGGATGTCGTTACGATCACTTGTAATATTAATGATGGGAAAGGATTTAATAAAATAGTGGATTTTGACGTGATTAATGAAAATGATTTACTGTCAGGAAAGCAACCTGCGGTAAAAACACAATTTATTATAGATTGTCAGAAAAGTGGGTTTAAACCTAATTATATTGATATCAAAGTGACTCCTGGTAGCCAAGGCGCATTACATAATGGCCTCGGGGGCGAACTTAAAACCAATTTATCGGGTGTCGGCATTTATTTATCGTGGTTAGATGCTACTCCAATTGACTTATCAGGCGTAAACAAACGTTTTAGTGTCAATCAGAATAATCAATTTGATATTAGTTTTTGGGCCAAACCTTATGCCCAAGGACAAGCAGTTGAAAAAGGTTTAATGAAAAGTAG
>NZ_JAMPQD010000055.1:0-405 GCF_028482245.1 Providencia sp. PROV129 | reverse complement strand
AGCACCGACCCACGCAATACATAATGAGTTATCAGGTCGCCGTTGCATCCGCCGGAGGGGACGACGCCACAATGGCGAAGTCTTTCATCATCGCCCTCGAGGGCCCAGCTCTCACCTGGTTCACCAGGTTGCCTCCGACTGTCCATTGACTCCTGGAGAAGCCTCCGGGACAAATTCCTGCTCAACTTCCAAGGGTACCGCCCAGACACCGACGCCTTGGCCGAACTCTCACTCTGCAAGCAGCTGGAAAAGAGACCTGCGGGAGTATTACCGCAAATTTTTAACACTCAAGTCACAGCTGCCCTCAGTCGATGACCAGATCGCCATCCACTACGCCATCAGTGGCCTTCGCGCCGGCGTCCTCTACAGCCACTGCATCAGGGATCCGCCCAAGAACCTCCAGGA
>NZ_JAMPQD010000054.1:0-1028 GCF_028482245.1 Providencia sp. PROV129 | reverse complement strand
GATGAGGGCCATCTCTTCATCATTAAGCCCGGCCGCCTCAATTTGCGCCACCTTGCTAGGTAGCGCCTCCTTGCTTCTTGTTGCCTTTGAGAGCAAGGGGTTGAGGCTCGTTGATTGGACCATTCAAGGCGTCGTCCACGTATCTTGCCTCCTTGATCATCATTCGCCCGCTTACGAATTTTCCAAGACTTCTTCGGGCGACATCTTGGTGTACCTGGGATTTTCACGAATATTGTTCACCAAATGAGGATCAAGAACGGTAAAGGACCTTAGCATTAGTCGGACGACGTCGTGGTCCGTCCATCGCGTGCTTCCGTAGCTCCTTATTTTGTTGATAAGGGTCTTGAGCCGGTTGTATGTTTGAGTTGGCTCCTCGCCCCTTATCATGCGAATCGTCCAAGCTCGCCCTCCACCAACTCCATTTTGGTGAGCATGGTGACGTCGTTCCCCTCATGAGAGATCTTGAGGGTGTCCCAGATCTGCTTGGCGTTGTCCAAGCCGCTCACCTTATGTTATACTCATCCCTGCACAAAGAGGCTAGCAACAACAGTAGTAGCTTGTGCATTTTTATGAATTTGTTCATTAATAAACATAGGACTATCCGAGCTATCAAATTGCATTCCACTTTCTACAATCTCCCATATGCTTGGATGGAGAGAGAACAAGTGACTACGCATTTTGTGACTCCAAAATCCGTAGTCCTCTCCATCAAAGTGAGGAGGTTTGCCAAGTGGAATGGAAAGCAAATGAGCATTTGACTTTGCGGAATACGAGAGTAGTCAAAAGAAAAGTTCGAATTGACCGTCTTCTCTCGTAGTCGTTGTGGTCGTCGTCCTTTTGGGAAGAAGTAGGACTCGTCGCTGTCGTCGTAGTAGACGATCTCCTTGATGCGCCTTGTCTTCTTCTTCTTCCCATCTTTGCGTCTTGTGGCCCGAGCCCGAGTCGGTAGGCTTGTCATCCTTTGGCTCGTTGACGAAGGACTCCTTCTCCTTGTCGTTGATCACCATCCCCTTCCCTTAGGATCCATC
>NZ_JAMPQD010000053.1:0-2287 GCF_028482245.1 Providencia sp. PROV129 | reverse complement strand
AATGCCCCGGCTTATTTTATGTACCTGATGAACTCAGTATTCATGCCAGAGTTGGACAAATTTGTGGTCGTTTTCATTGATGATATTCTGGTTTATTCCAAGAATGAAGCCGAGCACACCAAACATTTGCATACTGTACTTCAGAGACTGCGTGACCATCAGTTGTATGCCAAATTGTCTAAATGTGAATTTCTGGCTGAAGGAGATTAAATTCTTGGGTCACACAATTTCTCAGGATGGGATATCAGTTGATCCTGAGAAGGTACAAGAAGTAATGGATTGGAAACCTCCTACTACAGTGAGACAGATTCGGAGTTTTCTGGGATTGGCAGGGTATTATCGACGATTTATTCCGGATTTCTCCAGAATTGCCAAGCCAATGACTGAACTGTTGAAGAAAGGAGTCAAATTTGATTGGAGCCAGAAGTGTGAGGATGCCTTTCCATACCTTAAGGCAGCATTTGACAACAGCCCCAGTGCTAGCTCAACCTGACAACACCAAGCCATTTGAAGTTTATTGTGATGCTTCTGGTACTGGATTGGGATGTGTCTTGATGCAAGATAACAGAGTGATTGCTTATGCTTCCCGAGCACTCAGACCCCATGAGCAGAACTACCCTACACATGATCTGGAATTGGCAGCGGTAGTCCATGCTCTAAAGATATGGAGACATTACTTGATGGGAGCTCACTGTAACATTTACACTGATCACAAGAGTCTCAAATACATCTTCACTCAGGCAGATCTGAACATGAGGCAGAGGAGATGGTTGGAGTTAATCAAGGACTATGATTTGGAGGTGCATTACCATCCGGGCAAGGCCAATGTTGTGGCAGATGCCTTGAGCAGAAAGGCCCAGTGCAATTGTATGAGCATGGATGCAAGAGTTACCACCCTGTGTGATGAATTGTGCAAGCTGAACCTGGAAGTTGTTTCTTCGGGTGACTTAAGCTATATCTCGGTGGAGCCCACATTGCAAGAGCAATAGTCAGGGCACAGGTTGAGGATAAGGGTGTTCAGGTTATCAAGGAAATGATCAAGCAGAAGGCAGAAAAATACAAGTGCTTCCGTCAGGACAGCAAGGGAATTCTATGGTTTGGAGATCGATTGGTTGTTCCCAAGGACCCTGAGCTCAGAAAGAAGATATTGGATGAAGCTCACCTTTCCAAATTCTCCATGCACCCTGGTAGCAACAAGATGTACCATGATCTCAGATCTTTATATTGGTGGACCAGAATGAAGAGGGAAATTGCCAAGTACATATCCGAGTGTGACACCTGCCAGAGGATTAAAGCTAGTCATTTGAAGGCAGCAGGCCCTTTGCAACCCCTTCCCATACCATCTTGGAAATGGGAGGACATTTGCATGGACTTTATCGTGGGATTGCCCAATACCTCCCGGCACCATGATTCCATTTGGGTTATTGTGGACAGATTGACCAAGACTGCTCATTTCTTGCCAGTGCACACCACCCACAAGACAGAGAAGTATGCAGAAATTTATGTTGATCAGATAGTTCGATTGCATGGTATTCCAAAGACTATAGTATCTGACAGAGGAGCACTGTTTGTGGCACGATTTTGGGAGCAACTGCAAGAATCACTTGGGACCCATGTAATACGAAGCTCAGCATACCATCCTCAAACAGATGGCCAGACAGAAAGGGTAAATCAGATTTTGGAAGACATGTTGCGGGCATGTGTACTACACTATGGAAAGGATTGGGACAAGTGTCTTTCTTTGGCAGAGTTTTCTTATAATAACAGCTATCAGTCCAGTTTGAAGATGGCACCTTTTGAGGCCTTATATGGGAGAAGGTGTAGGACCCCGCTAAATTGGTCTCAAGCAGGAGAGAGGGAAATTTTTGGGCCAGATTTGGTACTTGAAGCAGAGGCAAAGGTCAGAGTTATCAAGAAGAACCTAGAAGCTGCTCAGGCCAGGCAAAAGAGCTATCATGACAAGAGGCGGAAGCCTCTACAGTTTGAAGTGGGAGATCATGTTTATCTTAAGGTATCACCCACCAAGGGTGTCCAGAGATTTGGGATCAAGGGCAAGTTAGCTCCTCGCTACATTGGGCCCTACGAGATCAAGGAAGCTTGTGGACCCGTAGCCTATCAATTGGAATTGCCACCTCACATGTCAGCAGTTCATAATGTGTTCCATGTATCTCAGCTGCGGAAATGTGTTCGCTACCCACTGAAGTATTACCTGAACCAGAAATTGAGATAGAACCAGACTTGTCTTATCAGGAACACCCCGTCAAAGTGCTGGATCAAAAGGAGAGAT
>NZ_JAMPQD010000052.1:0-2857 GCF_028482245.1 Providencia sp. PROV129 | reverse complement strand
TCGCCAAGAAGGACGAGAAATTGGTCGTCAAGAGGGATTGCAGCAAGGTATTGAGCAAGGTATCGAAAAAGGTATGCGTGATGCTAAGATTATGATGGCGCGTAACCTACTTAAAAATGGGGTTAGTCTTGACCTTATCATTGAAAGTACCGGTTTAAGCCGTGAAGAGCTCATTTCCCTGCAGTAGTCTGGCGCTATTCCTTTTTCATTTTTGTGCTTAACGCAAACATCGCTAGCTCAATGAGTTTAGCGATGTTTTGCGCTTTTTCATAGCGTTTATAGCTTCGCACGCTCACCCCCAGTTCTTCAGCCGCGCGTTCCTGCTCCCAATTCATTCCTCGTCGCCACAATTTTAATTCAAATCCAGTCATGATATCGTCCTTATAAATAAGGAGTTGCGGCTCTACTTTTCAAGCCGCACACTTTAAAGAGATAAACCCAATAAAGCCTTTGCTTACAAGCCATAAATGGCTGTCGCTCAGAACACGGTGTCAACATTGTGCCATAGCCCCCGTAAAGCTGGCCTCTGGCCACCTTAACGCGCAGCTACAGCCGTTCATCGAGGCTTCGCCTCTCGTCCGTCTCACCGCGTTTTTCAAAGGGTCAAACAAACAAAATGACGGTTTTACTTTCATTGGGCTTAACCAGGACAGGGGACGGACTGGGGCATTAAACAGCACGTAACCGCTGACGCGGGTCTCGACGGCCCTAACCTTCATTATCCCTCTGTCACTTTTTTTGCCGTCTACCGCCCTACGGGCGGGTGATTTCGGTGAAATTTCGTGATAATCTGGAAGTAATGTATTGATGGTGAACGCAATTTTTGAGTGAGGTTAAAATGGAGCGCAAAACACTGACGTTAAAACGCCCCCTGACGGAAAACGTCATGGAAAATACCGAGCTCGGTATTACGCGTCGCCGTAAACAGGTGGTGGTCAATACGCAGCGTAAACCGAATAAACCCGTCAAAACAACGCCGACCGCATCCCCTAAAAAGGTGACACCTCCACCTGAGAAAAAAAAGGATACGGTTGTCACTCCATTAGAGAAAAAAATTACCCTACCAACGCCACCAAAACAACATCTCTCTTTAGAGGTGGCTATCGCAAACCTCTCAGAATATTGGCCACATCTTTTTCCCAATGGACAACTTCGACCGATGGCGGTTGGCATACGTGAAGCCTTGTTTGCAGATAAAAAGGGGCGTGAATTGCCGATTTCGTATAAAAAATTGAAACGTAGCCTCGCGGCCATTAGCCATAGTGTGAAATATCGCACCACGATAATGCCTGGCGCGGTACGCTATGATAAGGACGGTCAACCGGACGGGACTGTCACGGAATCGGATGTGGTCGATACGTTAAAACGCATACAAAAGCGGGCTAAACAACAATCACGAACCATATGATAAAGACAATCCATTGTCCGATTTCTGTTGAAGAAAAAAATCATTGGTTAGGTAAGTTAGCGTTTGCCGCTTTAGTCGCGCTCAAACTGGCGCAATGGGATGGAAAAGCCGCACGAAACGCCCAGGCTGAAAATCTATTCCTGCTTCGCTGGCTACAAACGGCCCTGAAACAAAAACGGTTTCATCGCTGTGTGGTACATGATTTTGAATGGCTCATCCACCTTGGTCGACAACGTCTAATGACCTCAAAACTCAAATCGCGGTTAGAATATCTGTGGCGTTCGTGTTGTTGTGATATTGCCAGCCAAAGTGATTTGTTTCGCTTAACCTACGCGACAGAGCTACTTAAAGATTTAGGGTGGGACAGTGTGGTAATCAGTGATGAGCGCTGGCAAAAACTGATAAAGAAAAAACCGATAGTAACCGCTATCCCCACTTTCTATGTCACACAATCGACTTTAACCGCGGGGTTTAGTGATGAGGGGAAACAGGTTAATTCGGTGGACTTTTGGGTGCTTGGCGATAAAAAACAATTTAGCGAAGTTATCAAACAGCACCATCTTCAGGGACAATTTGATGAGGATTGTTGGCAATACAGGTTAAACATTGCTTGACGTGAGTTTTCGTTCCGCTGAGCGTCAAACCCCGTTAACTTTCATCTTTTTTGACAGAGTGGTGTATGACTGAAGATAAAGTAAAAAGTCGCCCGTTAAGGTGTTACCTTAACGAGTTTAAGAAAACACAGACACGTTGTACTACTTGCCATACACACCTGGAACGGGTGTCATTGATGTTGGATAGAATGGCAATTAATAAAGATGATATCAAGAATATGTCACAGCGGCTGAATGAAATACAGTGGTCTATACTGCAAACGACGCGATTACGGGTTCTGTGTCGTTTTTGCAGTGAACTGTATTCGCTGCCATTGCCCCGCTTTGTGGATTTAATGGATTTTCAACGGCATTTATTATTGAACTCATTGATGAACACCAGTACGGTACGAGAATATGTCACGCGGTTACGTCGTATCGATACGTTGTTGATAGAGCAAGAAGTTCACATGCCTCAATTTAATGTCGCACGGGTCATGGCGATTTTATCAGATCATTACTCCGGATCATCGTTAAATAATGCACTATCTGCAGTGAATAAATACGCAGAATATGTCATCGAATGCTTAGCAAATAAGACTGGGAATGAGCGTCGTTAATAACGATG
This sequence comes from Providencia sp. PROV129, assembly GCF_028482245.1. Lineage (NCBI taxonomy): Bacteria > Pseudomonadati > Pseudomonadota > Gammaproteobacteria > Enterobacterales > Morganellaceae > Providencia > Providencia sp. PROV129. The sequence continues at coordinate 228 of NZ_JAMPQD010000052.1, read as the reverse complement.
TCAGTAAATTTCTTAACTCGCAGACATTTTCGTTAACAGGTTGCCTTATGTTTATAATTCTAATGAGCACACAAGTGATTGTGGTTAGCGGGCGAAAATGAAAAATCGACTGAACGCGAACCTTGAAATCTGAATAACGGACAGAAAATCGATTCTGCGTTATGATACGCGTTCTTTCGTCAGGAGTGAGAGATCGAATAATGAAACCGAAGCACACACCGACGGCCC
>NZ_JAMPQD010000051.1:0-2963 GCF_028482245.1 Providencia sp. PROV129 | reverse complement strand
ATTCGAAAACTATCTCGTCTCTCTAAAACACCTTCGGTGTTGTCAGGTTAAGCCTCACGGTTCATTAGTATTGGTTAGCTCAACGTATCGCTACGCTTACACACCCAACCTATCAACGTCTTAGTCTTAAACGTTCCTTTAGGACCCTTAAAGGGTCAGGGAAGACTCATCTCAAGGCAAGTTTCCCGCTTAGATGCTTTCAGCGGTTATCTTTTCCGCACTTAGCTACCGGGCAATGCCATTGGCATGACAACCCGAACACCAGTGGTGCGTCCACTCCGGTCCTCTCGTACTAGGAGCAGCCCCTTTCAATCTTCCAACGCCCACGGCAGATAGGGACCGAACTGTCTCACGACGTTCTAAACCCAGCTCGCGTACCACTTTAAACGGCGAACAGCCGTACCCTTGGGACCTACTTCAGCCCCAGGATGTGATGAGCCGACATCGAGGTGCCAAACACCGCCGTCGATATGAACTCTTGGGCGGTATCAGCCTGTTATCCCCGGAGTACCTTTTATCCGTTGAGCGATGGCCCTTCCATTCAGAACCACCGGATCACTAAGACCTACTTTCGTACCTGCTCGAGCCGTCACTCTCGCAGTCAAGCTGGCTTATGCCTTTGCACTAACCGCATGATGTCCGACCATGCTTAGCCAACCTTCGTGCTCCTCCGTTACTCTTTGGGAGGAGACCGCCCCAGTCAAACTACCCACCAGACACTGTCCGCACCCCGGATAACGGGGCAACGTTAGAACATCAAACATTAAAGGGTGGTATTTCAAGGTTGGCTCCACGCAGACTGGCGTCCACGCTTCAAAGCCTCCCACCTATCCTACACATCAAGGCTCAATGTTCAGTGTCAAGCTATAGTAAAGGTTCACGGGGTCTTTCCGTCTTGCCGCGGGTACACTGCATCTTCACAGCGAGTTCAATTTCACTGAGTCTCGGGTGGAGACAGCCTGGCCATCATTACGCCATTCGTGCAGGTCGGAACTTACCCGACAAGGAATTTCGCTACCTTAGGACCGTTATAGTTACGGCCGCCGTTTACTGGGGCTTCGATCAAGAGCTTCTCCTTACGGATAACCCCATCAATTAACCTTCCAGCACCGGGCAGGCGTCACACCGTATACGTCCACTTTCGTGTTTGCACAGTGCTGTGTTTTTAATAAACAGTTGCAGCCAGCTGGTATCTGCGACTGGCTTCAGCTCCATGGGTAAACCACTTCACCTAATGCCAGCGTGCCTTCTCCCGAAGTTACGGCACCATTTTGCCTAGTTCCTTCACCCGAGTTCTCTCAAGCGCCTGAGTATTCTCTACCTGACCACCTGTGTCGGTTTGGGGTACGATTAATGATAATCTAGAGCTTAGAGGCTTTTCCTGGAAGCGGGGTATGAGCTACTTCGCCACCGTAGTGACTCGTCATCAGACCTCAGCATATAGTGAACCGGATTTGCCTAATTCACCTGCCTACATCCTTAAACCGGGACAACCGTCGCCCGGCCAGCCTAACCTTCTCCGTCCCCCCATCGCAATTATCACCAGTACGGGAATATTAACCCGTTTCCCATCGACTACGCATTTCTGCCTCGCCTTAGGGGTCGACTCACCCTGCCCCGATTAACGTTGGACAGGAACCCTTGGTCTTCCGGCGTGCGGGTTTTTCACCCGCATTATCGTTACTTATGTCAGCATTCGCACTTCTGATACCTCCAGCATACCTCACAGTACACCTTCACAGGCTTACAGAACGCTCCCCTACCCAACAACATCTAAATGTCGCTGCCGCAGCTTCGGTGCATAGTTTAGCCCCGTTACATCTTCCGCGCAGGCCGACTCGACCAGTGAGCTATTACGCTTTCTTTAAATGATGGCTGCTTCTAAGCCAACATCCTGGCTGTCTGAGCCTTCCCACTTCGTTTCCCACTTAACTATGACTTTGGGACCTTAGCTGGCGGTCTGGGTTGTTTCCCTCTTCACGACGAACGTTAGCACCCGCCGTGTGTCTCCCGTGATAACATTCTTCGGTATTCGTAGTTTGCATCGAGTTGGTAAGTCGGGATGACCCCCTAGTCGAAACAGTGCTCTACCCCCGAAGATGAGTTCACGAGGCGCTACCTAAATAGCTTTCGGGGAGAACCAGCTATCTCCCGGTTTGATTGGCCTTTCACCCCCAGCCACAAGTCATCCGCTAATTTTTCAACATTAGTCGGTTCGGTCCTCCAGTTAGTGTTACCCAACCTTCAACCTGCCCATGGCTAGATCACCGGGTTTCGGGTCTATACCCTGCAACTCATTCGCCCAGTTAAGACTCGGTTTCCCTACGGCTCCCCTATACGGTTAACCTTGCTACAGAATATAAGTCGCTGACCCATTATACAAAAGGTACGCAGTCACACCCTAAAGGGTGCTCCCACTGCTTGTACGTACACGGTTTCAGGTTCTATTTCACTCCCCTCGCCGGGGTTCTTTTCGCCTTTCCCTCACGGTACTGGTTCACTATCGGTCAATCAGGAGTATTTAGCCTTGGAGGATGGTCCCCCCATATTCAGACAGGATAACACGTGTCCCGCCCTACTCGTCGAGTTCACAACACTAACACCTTCGGATACGGGGCTATCACCCTTTACTGCCAGCCTTTCCAGACTGTTCTCCTGATGCTAATGCTGATTAAGACTCTGGGCTGCTCCCCGTTCGCTCGCCGCTACTAGGGGAATCTCGGTTGATTTCTTTTCCTCGAGGTACTGAGATGTTTCAGTTCCCTCGGTTCGCCTCGTTTGACTATGTATTCATCAAACGATAGTGCAACGAATTGCACTGGGTTTCCCCATTCGGATATCGTCGGTTATAACGGTTCATATCACCTTACCGACGCTTTTCGCAGATTAGCACGTCCTTCATCGCCTCTGATTGCCTAGGCATCCACCGTGTACGCTTAGTCGCTTAACCTCACAACCCGAAA
>NZ_JAMPQD010000050.1:0-3210 GCF_028482245.1 Providencia sp. PROV129 | reverse complement strand
GTGCGGTCGGTGTGTGCTTCGGTTTCATTATTCGATCTCTCACTCCTGACGAAAGAACGCGTATCATAACGCAGAATCGATTTTCTGTCCGTTTTCAGCTTTCAATGCTTGTGTGAAACCTAATTTGCATTTTAGCCCACATGCTAAATGTATTTAATGGCATTATTTCAATGGTTTTCAAAACAATACCTCCATATGAAAGGCTGACTCTATAAGAAAAATTAGTCCCTGTTATGCAGGGACTAATTGATTGTTTATAGGTATGATTTAACCAACTGACGTAATGATTTAGTTGGATGACCAAGCAAATTGCTCAGTATATGACTGTCATCAAATAGACCACCTTTTGATGCACCAGAATCGGAATCCGCGAGCATAGCTGCTAATGAGCCTGGTAAGCCTGCACCTTCTAGTGATTTAGCAAATTCCGCTTCTTCCATGTTTATGTATGGAATAGTTTTGCCAGATTCTTCACTGATAATGGCACATAACTCGGATAGCGTATAAGACTCATCGCCAGATAATTCATACACTTTACCAGCCTGCGGTACATCTGAGGTTAATACAACGGCTGCAGCTTCTGCATAATCTTCACGAGCAGATGAGCTGATTTTCCCATCTTTGGCACAGCCGATAAATCCACCATTAGCCAGCGAAGGGGCAATACTAACCAAGTAGTTTTCTGTATACCAGCCATTGCGAAGAAGAACGTGAGGAATATTCTCCTGCTTCAAATAATCTTCTGTTTCAATGTGCTCTTGTGCTAATGCCAGTGGAGAAGTATCTGCGTGTAATAAACTCGTGTAAGCAATCAATTTTACATTCATCTTTTTAGCTGCATCGATCACATTCTTATGTTGTGGAGTCCGATGACCCACTTCGCTGGACGATATGAGCAATAACTTTTCAACACCATTGAACGCCGTAGCCAATGTTTCTGGCTTGCTATAGTCGGCTTCTCTCACCTGAACATTCAGAGCTTTCAATGACTCGGCTTTCTCTAAGTTACGAACTAATGCAATAATATTTTTTGCATCTGTTTTTTTAAGTAAATGAGTAATAACTAACAGTCCTAATTGACCTGTAGCACCCGTTACAGCAATCATATTTTTCTCCTGTGATTGTTTTAATTAACTCGATTTTGCTTAGCTTGCCATATATACTATCTTAATGTAAGTACATACCTTTTGGTAAGGTATGTTTTTATTTAGGAAATTATTAGATGAAAACTGATTCAAAAATTGATGTAGCGAGTTCACTCACTGACAAATTGGCTCGTGGTAATGTATTAGCAAAAGAGTGTCCCTCTCGGAATATTTTGCAAGATGTCACCAGTCGCTGGGGCGTATTGATACTATTTTCATTACTTGATGGGACTTACCGTTTCAGTGAGCTACGTAAAAAGATAACTGGTGTCAGTGAAAAAATGCTGTCTCAAACATTACAAGCTTTGGAAGCCGATGGTTTTGTTTTACGTATAGCTCACCCAGTGATCCCACCACACGTTGAATATCAGTTAACGGTAAGTGGTATAGAAGTAGCTCAACGAGTTGAAGAACTAGTGAATTGGATAGAACTGAATCTGAGTGGGATTTTGGCCTCTCAACAACGTTATAATGAAAAAAGATAAATGGTGCAACCAAGGGATAGTCAATAATAAGCTTTCCCTTACTTCTTAGGTTATCAATATTAAATAACTTCATTTTCGTCATAACATCGTATAATAAATAAGATAAGAATATTCTGTATTATTGATATTTTCTATGGCATATTAAATTTAATAAAGATGAGTTACTACTTCAATTTAACCTCCTTATTTCTCGTTATTCATTTATTGATAATAAGCAGATCTTTATATTAATATTCTTAATAGAGAAAAAGTGTAACCAAATGTAATTCAATATTTCTATTTTAATATGAATTTAATTAAACCCCTCTTAATTAGAGGTTAAAAAATGTAGAATTAATGTAAAATTATATTTTTATAAAAACCACCTGTAAAAAATAATTATTTTATATCAATATCTTGATTAATTTTCAACACACCAAGCGATCGACATTAACGATCAATATATGAATTATAATAGGCAAAACCTATTGTATTACCTTTATCGATCGATACAAACGTTTTTACTCAGCTAAATTGTGATTATATATTCCTCATCATCCTGTTTATATCAAGCATTTGAACTAAATAATCTAAGAGGGTTGAAAACGTGAGAGATTACCATTCAGATCTTATTAGAGCGGATGTTTTTAATAAGAAAATAGGATGTTTTATTAAAAACAAAAGAAAGAAAATGGATATAACAGGTAAAGATTTAGGGATGATACTAAATGTCAGTCAACAGCAAATCTCTCGGTATGAAAATGGTATTACAAAGATTACTGTCACCTTGCTTAATGACATATTAATCATATTGGAAACATCTTGGGATGAATTTTTATCATACAATGGATTAAGCGATAAATATTAATCCTCATTATCTTATAGCGTGATTTAATCATTATTTTTGATATTCAATTATATTAAAATGGAGAACTATTCAATGAAAAAATTATTATTACCCGCCATCATCGGTGCCGCATTATTTGGGGGATATGCTTCCGCAAATACGGGTGAAGTTCAGTTTATTGGGGCAGTGACATCAGAAACGTGTGACATTGATACTGAAATCGGAGGATTAGTTAAATCTACGATTGATTTAGGCCAAATGACAACCGCTGATACGCACGGTGACTATGTGGATTTTGAGTTAGTCCCGCGTACAGATGAGTGCCTGAAAAAAACCAGCGGTCAAGTGGGTTGGCAGAGTGCAGGATTCACAAATACTGGCTTGGCAAATATGAAAGGAACCGCTAACGGTGTCTCCATTCAATTAACCGCCGTTAATTCAACAACCCCAAATCAAGACGTGACTTATAATAGTCAAAGTGTTGATTTCGGTAACGGCACAGATGCGATTGGTAATATGAAGTTTAAAGCCAGAATGTCAGCAACTGCGGGTCAAACTGTTACCGAAGGTACTGTGATTTCAAGTGCAACCTATGCGGTAGCCTATAAATAGTATCTATTCTTTAGTGCTTGGTCTTTATTCCCAATATTTGCTCATTCATTTTTTCATTCTAATAATATAAAAAATGAATATCAATCGGAATTATTTTTAATAGCCAATAAGCACACCAGGATTAATTCGGATATAAAAACTA
>NZ_JAMPQD010000049.1:0-3110 GCF_028482245.1 Providencia sp. PROV129 | reverse complement strand
CGTCTCCGACGACGAGCCAACCGCACCCGGAGAAGAACCACCTCAGCGGGAATCCTGCCGGCGGAGAAACCGGCGCCGGAACATTCGGCGACATCATGAGCTGGAGAACGGGATCCGGAGCAGCCTGTCTCGCGAGACGAGGTCTCAGAGATAGGAGAAACTCCGGAAGAACGCGTCTTCAGGGAACGAAGGAACTCTCGACGACGTGATCGCCGTCGGACTCAGGAGCAAGCCGAGCAAGATGCAAGGCAACGCCGCGAGAATCCGCTCTTCGGGCGCAACCTGAACCCCGACTTCGCCCGAGCCATGAACACGCCGAGTGAAGTCGGAGGGGTACTAGCTCTGATAGCTGATGGACTCCCTCGGACTCCCGACGCTGAGGGCTACCGGCGGCTATTCACTCAGGCGGCCAACCATCTTCTACCGCTCGCTCACCCGCCGAACGATCTACGACACGCCATCAACAGTCGCCGGGACGCGCGAAGCTCTATCAATGCTTCGTGTGAGTGACGACCTGAGAACGAGATCCGCCGCCGGGAGGAGTACGACAGGGATCATGGCATCCCAGCTCGGAGTCAGGCCACCAGAACTGAGTCGGCAACAGCTTCAACTGGCGGTACCACCCGGGGACGGTCGAGGAACCACAACCACCACTCCCCTCCCCGGGACAGACATCATCCCCGACGACAGGAGGACACATTCGGAGTGTCGCCCTTACTCCGCGCCTTAGGGCCATCCAATGGCCCCTAACTTCAAGGTATCCAATGTCGACAAATATGAACCTAAGCAGGATCCAGGAGGTTGGCTAGCCGTCTACACCACCGCTGCTCGAGCTGCCGGGGCGTCCGAGGACGTCATGACCGCGTATCTTGCCCATCGTCCTTGGGCAAGACGCGCTGCAGTGGCTACGACATCTACCCCGACACTGCATCGACGACTGGGGAGACTTCAGTCGACGCTTCACCGCCAACTTCCAGTCCCTCTCCGACAAGCCAGCGCAACCATGGGACCTCAAATCCATCAAGCGCCGGGGGGATGAACTCTCCGGTCGTACCTCAAAAGGTTCCAGACCATGAGAAATCGTATCCCCGAGGTCACGGAGGCGGCCGTGATCGAGGACTTCTACAGAGGATCCAATGACTCGGCCTTCGTCCGAGCCATACTACAGAAGGCGCCGACTACCTCCGAGCAGCTGTTCCGGGAAGCCGACCTCTACATCACCGCCGACGAGCGAGCTCAGGACCTCATCGGAGGAGCGAAGCCCGCACCAGCAGCACCACGACGCGACACGAACCAGCAACCCGACAAACGCTGGGAGAAGAGGCCTCGTGAAGAGGTCCACGCCGCCGGACCACCCGCCTCTCGCGCCCGAGGAGGACCTCGTGGAGGCGAACGCACGCTGGACGACATCCTCGACGCCCAGTGCCCGTACCACAAGGACATGCGCCACACTCTCCGGAACTGCCGAGATTTCAAGCACTCCGTCGGGCACGGCCGACCCTTCCAACCTCTACCTCCTCCTCCGCGAGGGGAGGACCAGAGAACCACGACAGCCCTAGCATCAGGAGGAGGGGAGGAGGTGGAGCCTTCCTGCGCATTGACAGAGAGGTCAACGTCATCTTCGGCGGACACGGGTCGCAGGAGAACAGAAGACAACAAAAGCTCAACGATCGCCAGATACTGGTGGCGACCACCGGTCCTCCCGCCCCATACCGGTGGTCGGAGCACCCGAATCACTTTCACTCGGGCGGATCAATGGCTCAACTTCGACCATCCAGGCAAATACCCGCTCCTCGTCGATCCGGTGATCCGAGAGAGCCGGGTGAAGAAGGTGTTAGTGGACGGGGGAAGCAGCATCAACGTCACCTTCCCCGGACACTCCAAGGCTTGGGAGTTCACCTCAAAGACCTCCACCGAGTCGGACACTCCTTTCTTCGGCATCGTGCCGACGGAAAAGAATACCCGCTGGGCCACATCTACATGCCAGTCACCTTCGGAACTCCGGAGAACTACAGAACCGAGTTCCTGAGGTTCGAGGTGGCGAACTTCGACTGCGGGTACAACGCCATCATCGGGAGGCCTGGATTGGCCAAGTTCATGGCCATTCCCGCATTATACATACATGATATTGAAGATGCCGGGACCACAAGGAATCATCACTGTGCGCGCTGACTTCCAAGGCACCGCAGAATGTTTCCGAGTGGCCATCCAAGCGGCCCTCACCACCAAGCCGTCAACGGTTCCTTCTACACCGGCGAACTCTAAGCCTGAGGAAGACCTCGCCGTGCCGGCAAACGAGGCTCAGGCCGCGACCTCTATGCGGCCGACTGAAGAAACCAAAAGGATCAACCTTGGGTTCGCTGATGAACGCAAGACCGCCATCATCAGCTCCAGCCTGGATGACAAATAGGAAAGCGCGCTCGTCCAGTTCCTGCAAGATAACCGAGACGTATTCGCATGGCAACCTGCGGATATGCCGGGAGTCCCAAGAGAACTGGCCGAGCACAAATTGAAAGTCTATCCCCAGGCGAGGCCCATCCGGCAAAAGCTACGTCGTTTCACGCCCGACAAGAGAGAGGCCATTCGCGCCGAGTTAGCTCGCTTGGTCGCGGCTGGATTTATTAGAGAAGTATTACACCCCGAGTGGTTAGCCAACCCTGTTCTTGTACTCAAAAAGAATAAAGTGGATTGGCGCATGTGCGTCGACTATACTGATCTCAACAAACACTGTCCGAAGGATCCCTTCGGGCTCCCGAGGATAGATCAGGTGGTGGACTCCACCGCTGGATGTTCGATGCTGTCTTTCTTAGATTGCTATTCCGGGTATCATCAGATTAGTTTGGCAAAAGAAGACGAGGAAAAAACGGCGTTCATCACTCCGTTTGGTGCTTTCTGTTATACCTCCATGCCGTTCGGCCTCAAAAACGCTGGAGCGACTTATCAGAGAGCCATTCAAACATGCTTAGCCGATCACTGGGGCAAGCGTGTGGAAGCTTATGTAGATGATGTGGTGATCAAAACAGAAATTCAGAAAACTTCATTGAAGATTTACAGCTGGTCTTCAACAGCCTGAGGCGATACCGGTGGAAGCTCAATCCAGAAAAATGTGT
>NZ_JAMPQD010000048.1:0-4383 GCF_028482245.1 Providencia sp. PROV129 | reverse complement strand
TTAGATTGTCCCTCTAAGACACGGAATCGGTGGTTAAACCACATCAACCAAGCAAGAAATTATTTCGCTTGTTTTTTTCAGGAGACAAATCAGGGAGATAATTGAGAACATAAGGGAAGTGGTGCTGATAGGCAGATTCGAACTGCCGACCTCACCCTTACCAAGGGTGTGCTCTACCAACTGAGCCATATCAGCACATCTTGGAGCGGGCAGCGGGAATCGAACCCGCATCATCAGCTTGGAAGGCTGAGGTAATAGCCATTATACGATGCCCGCAATGAACTCGGCTACCTGAGTTATCAGCTGTTAAACTGTTCCTTGAAGTTTCTATAAAGAAATCTTCTTGGAGATGGTGGTGGGAGAAGGATTCGAACCTTCGAAGTCTGTGACGGCAGATTTACAGTCTGCTCCCTTTGGCCGCTTGGGTATCCCACCTATCCAAATTTTTAATGGTGCCGGCACCAAGAGTCGAACTCGGGACCTACTGATTACAAGTCAGTTGCTCTACCAACTGAGCTATGCCGGCATCAAGTGCTGCGCATTCTAGGAAGAGTGAGCGCATGTTGCAACAAAAAAATTTAATTTTTTGTTCGTTTGCTTACATTTTGTTCGCTTTTTGTGATTTTGTTGATTTTTTAACTATTTTGAGATTAAAACATCAACAGTAGCTGTTAACTATAATCCATTATTATTTAGTCCGTAAAGCTCGATAATCGAATCAAAACATTTCAAATGTTATTATTTAGTCCCCATCACATTTTTAGGGCTCTGATTAATCGGTTATTTTCCAAGCGATCACACCTATTTTTTTTGTGTAATTCAAAAAAAATTCACAAATATTATAAAAAAACCTACGCCTCCCCCCCATCACTCGCTATGATGCTAGCAAATTTTTTGGATACGGGTGTTTAGGCAACCTGTCCAACCTGCATAAAATAGGCAGATGTTGGTTTATGAAAAAGAACGAAAATTTTATTACTACGCCATATTTAGAATTTGATAGAGAACATTGGGCAACACTCCGTGATTCCGTCCCTTTGACATTAACATCCAGTGAGCTTCTCGAGTTAAAAGGGATTAACGAAGAGCTTTCAATGGAAGATGTTATTGAAATTTATCTACCTTTATCGCGCTTATTGAATTTTTATATTAGTTCTAACTTACGTCGTCAGGCTGTCCTAGAGCAGTTTTTAGGAACTAGTGAAGCAAAAGTGCCTTACATCATCGGTATCGCTGGTAGCGTTGCTGTAGGTAAAAGTACAACAGCACGTTTATTACAAGCACTATTAACCCGTTGGCCTGAGCACCGTAAAGTTGATTTAATTACGACTGATGGCTTTCTTCATCCGAACCAAGTATTAAAAGATCGGAATATTATGAAGAAAAAAGGTTTTCCACAGTCTTATGACATGCGAAAACTGGTTAACTTTGTTTCTCAAATTAAATCAGGTGCGCGAAATGTCCGTGCCCCGGTCTATTCCCATCTAACCTACGACATTGTGCCTGACCAAGAACAAGTTATTGATCAGCCTGATATTTTAATTTTGGAAGGGCTCAATGTGTTACAAAGTGATATGGACTACCCACAAGATCCACACCATGTATTTGTCTCTGACTTTGTTGATTTCTCAATTTATGTTGATGCAGCTCCTGCTTTATTAAAACAATGGTACATCGGTCGTTTTCTTAAGTTTAGGCAAGGCGCATTCTCCGACCCAGATTCATACTTTCATAGTTATTCTAAATTGAGTGAAGAGGAAGCTGTAAATATTGCAGGTTCTATTTGGGATGAAATTAATGGGCTAAATCTCGAAGAGAATATTTTACCTACCAAAGAGCGTGCAAGCTTAATAATGACAAAAGGTGAAAACCATTCAATTCAAAATGTCAGACTAAGGAAATAAAATCTATATTGGCCGAAATTTTTCGGCCAATTATATATTACTCGTTTGGCCGTAATGATATTTCGCCGCCAATATAAGGAATTATGTCGCCATTATCTTTTTGTAGTAACAATGCACCTTGCTCATTAATTCCACGCTCAACACCAGAAATAATATCATTACCGATCAGTAACTTAACTTTTCTATTTAAAAAATTATCAAGTTTAAACCATCTATCCAAAAACGGTTTTAATCCTTCTTTTTCAAATAAAATTAATGAATCTTTTAATGCTTGAATAATATTAGCCGATAATTCATTTCGTTCTATATCTTCAACTTCATCTCTCAAAGATGCCCACTCTTGCGTTATTGCAGTTGTATTTTCAATATTGGTTTTATTCATTCCAATATTAATGCCAATACCAATAATAATATGAGCAGCGTCACCTGTTTTACCCGTTAATTCAACTAAAATACCTGCAAGCTTTTTATCATTCATATACAGATCATTTGGCCACTTTACCTTTACTTTTTCTTTACTTATTTTGTTTAAAGTTTCCGCAATCACTATTCCAACAACAAGGCTCAAACCAACCGCAGCCGCAGGGCCTTGATCTAACTTCCAATACATAGATAAATATAAGTTACAGCCAAAGGGAGAAATCCATTGACGACCTCTTCTGCCTCGACCTGCACTCTGGTACTCTGCAAGGCAAGTATCTCCCGATGTTAAACTTGGAATGCGTTCAAGCATATACTGATTCGTAGAATCAATAACAGGTTCCACAATGATATTGACACCATTAACGTATTGTTTGATCCTGTCTTTATTAAGTAAATTTATTTGGTAAGGCAGCTTATACCCTTTACTCGTCACCGTTTCGATGTTCAAACCCCATGAGCGTAATGTTTTAATATGTTTATTAATCGCAGCTCGGCTCATGCCAAGTTTGTCGCCGAGTTGCTCGCCCGAGTGTATTTGAGCATCCGATAAAATATCTATCAGCTGTAAAGGGATTGATGTCTCTTTCATTGAATATAATCCATTGCGTTAACCTCACCTTGACGACCAATAAACCGAACTTCAGGTTCTAAAATAATATCAAAACGCTTTGCAACGCTTTGGCTAACGTATTTCGCTAGGTTAACAACATCACCCCCTGTCGCTTCATGTTTATTAATTAAAACAAGCGCCTGCTGAGTGTGAACTGCCGCTCCCCCTATTTCATGCCCTTTCAAACCACACTGGTCAATAAGCCAACCAGCCGCTAATTTCACGCTACCATCGGCTTGGATATATTGAGGACAATTTGGGTTTTCTTGCTTAATTTTTGCTGCTTTTTCAGCTGAAATCACAGGATTTTTAAAGAAACTACCAGCATTACCAGTAACTGCAGGATCAGGCAATTTACTTCTTCGAGTCTGGCACACTGCATCAAAAACTTGCTTAGGTGTTACTGTTTCGGGATTAAATTGTGTTAAGTCACCATAGGTAAGTTTAGGCTGCCATTTTTTTGCGAATTTCAGCCCAACGCTAACAATCACATAACCCTGTTGGTACTCATGTTTAAAAATGCTATCACGGTAACCAAATTGGCACTCACTCGCTGCAATACGCGTTTCTTGATTTGTTTCAAGTGACAGAATATCCACATAATCACAAATATCTTTCAGTTCAACACCATAAGCACCGATGTTTTGAATTGGCGCGGACCCCGCACATCCAGGGATTAAAGCAAGATTCTCCGCACCATAGATACCTTTTTGTAGTAATTTTTCCAGTAATAGATGCCAATTTTCACCTGCCTGAACATGCACATACCAATAATCATCAGACTCTGTAATTTCAATACCTTTTAGCTGATTAATGATAACGACACCGTCAAAGTCCTCTACAAATAAAACATTACTCCCCCCACCAAGCAGCAATACTGGTAAATTATCATTTTTCGCTTTCAGCCATTGTTGATGGAGTGATTGTTTATTCTCTACTATAAAAACTGATAATGCTTTTGCATCAATACCAAAGCTGTTGAATGGTTTGAGTTCAGAAGTTGGATTCATTACTACCTTCAGGAAAAATATAACAATAATGAAGTAAGTCTATCAGCCAGACTTAATCGTGGGTAGCAAGAATAATAAAATAAGATAATTTCGGGATCATTATGGAATGATTTACTTACTTTTCATAAGCGTCAGAAAGCAAAAAGCCACCCATTGGGTGGCTTCTTATATTTAAAACCTAGCAGTTCCCTACTCTCACATGGGGAGACCCCACACTACCATCGGCGCTACGGCGTTTCACTACTGAGTTCGGCATGGGGTCAGGTGGGACCACCGCGCTATTGCCGCTAGGTAAATTCTTTTTAAATGCCGATTATATGGTGCTGATACCCAGATTCGAACTGGGGACCTCACCCTTACCAAGGGTGTGCTCTACCAACTGAGCCATATCAGCAATATGGTGCGGTCAGTTAGTACTGACACAACCTTTAAATTT
>NZ_JAMPQD010000047.1:0-4865 GCF_028482245.1 Providencia sp. PROV129 | reverse complement strand
CTTTGTGCTAACTCGGACTATTTAGAGGAATGCCTTCGTTGTGTTTATAGGAATATTGTCGTCATATTTCGAGCCAACCGTACGGATATTTTAGGTTGCCATATTTTTTTAAGACATAAAAAAGCCCAAAAAATCAATTGCTTGGGCTTTTGTGATCTCGCTATTGATCAGTCTATGATCGTATGTGGATAAAAGCGGGACAGATCTTGGGTGATCAGCTCTTTATCTTCACGAATACAAATTCCAGCAGGTTGATCATTTACCAACCAACTCCCGACTAAGGTATAGCTACCTTCAAATTTCGGTAATGGGTGGAATTGTTGAATAATCATCCCTTCTTCACCATATGGGCCATCCGCAGCGGCAATTTCTTTGCCATTTTCAATAATACGGATATTAGCACCTTCACGGGAAAATAGTGGTTTAATCACGTACTTATCGAGCTCTGGCTGCGTTTTACCATCCGCAAAATAGGCTGGGAGTAGGTTAGGATGATCTGGGAACATTTCCCATAACATCGGCAGCAATGCTTTGTTTGAAATAATGCTCTTCCATGCAGGCTCTAACCAGCGAACACCAGCATCTTGCAGTTTGGTAGAAAAAATTTCACGCAGCATAAATTCCCATGGATACAGCTTAAACAGATTACTGATAACCTGATCTTGCGTATCAGTGAATTCGCCTCTTTCACCTAAACCGATTTCATCGATATATAAGAACTCGGTAGCAACCCCCGCTTCGTTGGCACAGTCTTGTAAATATTGTACTGTGCCACGGTCTTCTTCTGTATCACGACAGCAAGACATATGCAGCAAACGGAAACCGTGTTGATCTTTAAGCTGAGTAAAACGCTCGATCAACTGTTCTTGAATGCTGTTAAATTGATCCGCATTTTCAGGCAGCTTACCGGCTTCAATTTGATCTTCTAACCAGATCCATTGGAAGAATGCAGATTCATATAAAGACGTTGGCGTGTCTGCGTTATTTTCCAGTAACTTAGGAGGATTAACTCCGTCGTAGGCAAGATCAAGCCTTGAATACAGTGAAGGCTGCTCACTTTTCCAAGAACTACGAACAAATTCCCAGCAGTGCTTAGGAATTTGAAAACGTGCTAGTAATTCATCACTTTCAATAACACGCTCAACCACTTTTAGGCACATTTGATGCAGTTCAGCGGTTGCATCTTCAATCTCTTCGATCTGTGCCATAGTGAATTGATAATACGCATCTTCAGACCAGTACGGCTCGCCGTACATGGTGTGAAATTCAAAACCAAACTCGGAGGCTTTTTCGCGCCAATTTGGGCGCTCAACAATGGGAACTCGTTTCATTACTGATCAACCACCCATTGAGCGGGAAGAAGAAGTTGATTTTGCAGATGAAGACGAACGTTGTGCCATCGCTTGTTTATTAACAGTGTCACCAAAACCACCACGAGTGACGGTTGATGTGGTCGGTGGCTTTGGTGCCATTGCGGTTTTTGGTACGCTCATTGAACGACCACCTGCAACCGCAGGGCCATAGCTTTTACCTGATGCATCGACAAATTTGCCGTTTGCAGGACTTGCTGGGTTTTTCGAGCTAAACAACGGCTGAGATGCTGCGCTACCGCCCATCATACGACCCATCATATAACCCATCATTAATGGCATCCACATGCTGCCGCCGCTGCTTTGTGCTTGTGCAGTTTGCTCGCCATTGGTTGAACTTGTACCTGCAAGACCTGCTTGGGCAGGGGCTTGAGTACACATAGACTCACCAAATTCAGCAATACAGTCAGCTTGTGTTGCATATTTAGGTGCAGTTTTTGCCGCTTCTTGTAATGCATTGTTATAAGCCAATGTGCACTGTTCTGCTTGAGATGGGTTCGCTTGGCTACAATCTTGTGCATTGGTATACAGAGATACCGTTTCATCGCTTTCTTCACAGGCAGAAAGCATAAATACGGCACTGACAGCAACAGCAACAGGCGCTAAACGGTATGAACGCCAAGACTTGCGGAAGGCGTTTTGATTAATATCTTTAGTACGCTTCATGGTCATGGTAATTACCCTGAATAAAATTTAAGTAAGATGTTTTATAAGTTACCTCTAGGATAGGGGATAAACGCTGAAAATTAAAGCAGAAATATAGAGGAAATAGATTGAAATTATCATTTTTGTAACTTTCTTCTCTTTTTTGAGGAAAGGTTGATTAAAACTGAAAAAGAAATGGAGTATTTCCATTGAATATCAATGAATTAATTTAAGCTTGTTTTTTGAGCTATTTAATAATAACTAAAGTGAGAATTAACTGAATTTTATAAGTGAGGGAAGGGAAAACTGTTTTAACTGATTCAATTGAAGCAAAACGAGTGATTTAGAGGGTTTTCTTTATGCTTTGATAAAAAATAACCCGCCAAAACAGCGGGTCATTCTATTTATCTAAAACTAAACGATCAAATTATTTAATTTTAGGGGCATTGGTATTACGGATAATGCTGCTTGGCTCAGTGGAAATTTCTTTACCTAAGTTAGCATTTAAGCGTGCAATGTCATCTTCGTTTAATGTGCCGCGAGCAAATTCAATATTCAGTTGGTTAATCATATAGTCATAACGTGCGTTAGACAGATTTTGCTTCGCTTGGTACAGCGCAGTTGTTGATGTTAATACGTCAACAATTGTACGTGTACCCACTTGGTAACCTGCTTCCATCGCATCTAATGAGCTTTGTGCAGACACAACCACTTGTTTGTATGCATTGATGCTACTGATAGATGAAGAGACGTTATTAAATGATGAACGAACTAACTGAACCACATTACGGTAAACACTTTCCAGTTGCTCACTCGCACCTTGGAAACCGTATTGTGCTTGTTCAACTTGTGAACTCGTTGCACCACCCGTGTATAAAGGAATGCTTAAGTTTAAGCCAATGCTGTTTTGCCCATTATAACTGTTGCTTGCACCTTTACCTGTTAAGCTATTGTTGTAACCACTACCATGGTTATAGGTATTGGTTACTGCGGTTGATGCATCAAGACTCACCGTTGGCATATGGCCTGTTTCTGCTAAACGGATATTTTCACGAGAAACGTCTTGAGCCAAACGTGCACTTAATAAGCTAAGGTTGCGCTCTTCTGCTTCTTTTAAGATAGCGTTGATGTCGCCCAACTCAGTGGTTTTAAAGCGCTCGATATTTAAAGATGCCAGTTGGTTATAGTATACACCGCTGACTTGACGCAGTTTTTCAATCGCATTTTCTAAGTCGTTACGACCTGCAACTTCTTGTGCGATAACACTATCGTAGTTTGCACGGGCGTTTTGCACGTCAGTAATCGCCACAAGGCCAACGTTAAAACGTTGAGTAACTTGGTCTAATTGGCGGTAAACCGCTTCTTTATTGGCTTCAATATAAGATAGCGCGTCAATTGCTTTTAAAACGTTAAAGTAAGCAGTTGCGGTATCTAAAATTAATTGTTGCTGGCTAGTCTGGTAAGTGACATCAGAAATCCCAGCTGTTTTTTCTTGAATCGTCAGTTGACGCCATTTCGACATGTCAAAAACAGTTTGCGTTAATTTCAGTGATGCATTTAAACCGGTACTTTCGGTGTTATTCGCATCGCGGTAACCACTACCGTAACTTGCCCCTGCGCCTAAACCTAATTGAGGTAATAATGGGCTGCGAGCTTCATTAATTTTTTCAAAAGCTTGATTACGTTCAGCTAATGATTTTCTTAACTCAGGGTTACTTTCTTTCGATTTTTGGTAAACCTGCAGTAAATCGTCTGCGTAGCTATTGGTACTGAGACCCACAAAACTCATCGCAATTAAAAGGGGAAGCAGTTTCTTCATTTTGATTCCTTGATTAAACAGCAAATTAAGTTGAGCCTGTTGCCTAAAACGTACCATGCCTAATTGAGGCCTTTGATATAAAAATATGCGTTTTAGAGACAATCATAAAAAAACAGACCCTATGTTGCTCTTAGATTTGAATAATGGCGCTTATTGTAGCAGAGGTTCGTTTGAATTCACGGTAGCCTTTTGTGCCATTTTGTCTCAATTTTATTAAACATTACCTCATCTGAGGTTAAAAAACCTTAAAAACAGTTTTAATCCACAATTATTTCCTTAAGATGGAAATCAGTGTGTTTGGAGAATGCAATGACAAATAAAATAGAACAGCCAATTAAATATGGCAAAAATGATGTTGAAATTATATCCAAGCGTAAATTATTTAACGGTTTTTTTCAAATGATGGAATACCGATTTCGCCACAAATTGTTTGCTGGTGGATGGAGTAACGAAATTTGCCGTGAAGTTTTTGAACGTGGTCACGCGGGTGTTGTTTTACCCTATGATCCGCAAACCGATAATGTTGTGCTAATTGAACAAATTCGCTTTCCAGCAATAGAAACCAGCGAAACGCCGTGGTTGCTCGAAGCCGTAGCAGGGATGATTGAAGAAAATGAATCCCCAGAAGAGGTCATTCGCCGTGAAGCAATAGAAGAAGCGGGCCTTGAGATCCGCCATGCGGAAAAAGCGCTCAGCTACCTTTCAAGCCCTGGCGGGACAACAGAGCGCATGCACGTATTTGTTGGCGAAGTCGATAGCACTCAAGCTGAAGGTATCCACGGTTTAGCCTCAGAAAACGAAGATATCAAAGTTCACGTTATTAGCAGAGAAAAGGCATACCAGTGGGTAGAAAATGGCACAATTGATAATGCAGCAACAGTCATTGCCATTCAGTGGCTACAGCTCAACTATCAAAAACTTAATGAAAAATGGATGAAACTATCTTAAAGAACAATTAATCTAGTGAAGTGTGTGCTGATTAGCAGATATTTAACTAATTACTCGTCATACTTCAATTACTCGTCATACTT
>NZ_JAMPQD010000044.1:0-6606 GCF_028482245.1 Providencia sp. PROV129 | reverse complement strand
CATGATTATCAATGCATTATATAAATAAGTTTAAAATCACACAAATAAAAATTAAAATCGCATTGGTAATTAACTATAAATTTATCATTAGAGTTTATGGTTATTTTATATATAATTTAACTCTAAATTACACCCCGTTAATTTAGAGTTAAATATAGTACTGGCATCATCAAAAAACGATATATTAAAAAACCCGCATACTTTAAATAATTATCTAATCGTTATATTTACGATGGATATTTCTACAACACCAATAGCACCCATTAGCCTTTAGATAGCTATACTCTTTTGCTTTTTTTATTGCCAATAAAGAATCCGAAAAATCACCTAAGAAAATTCGATTTAATTTATTAGGTAAATACTGGCAATCACGCCTATGCACTAAATAACAGGCATAGTTATCAATTAAAGTATCAATATAATAATCCATAAATTTCCTTTTAATTATCTATAATAAAAAAATTAGAATAACATACAATTATAATCACCTAAAGAAAATTAATTTTTACAGTTTAATAAAAACACATCAATATATAAAATTTATTGTATTTATAGTTTCTAAAATTTATTTTCACCTAATTAATGTCGATAATAAAATAAGTAAAAATACCAATCAGTTATATTGTGTTTTTTATAGACAAAACCAAACAAATTAACAGTGACAATATGACATTTTTAATACGGTAAAGAATACCTATGACTGGATTTTAGTTGAAACTGTCGCAGCGGGAGTTGCATTGGGAGCAGGATATAGCCGCTGAAGTACGAGGCGTGAATGTACGAAATGACAAGCGTAATAAAAAAGCGCAAAACACAGCTAAACTCAGTGAGCTAGCGACGTTTGCTTTAAGCAAGATTACTGCAAGTAAATCAGCTCTTCACGGCTTAAACTGATACTTTCAATGATAAGATCAAGACTAACCACATTTTTAAGCAAATTACGCGCCATATCTAATTGACGCTGATGAGCAAGCAGTCGTTCTTCTTCGCGGCCTTCTTCTCGACCTTTTTCCCAACCAATTTTCTCGCCTTTGTCTTGCAAACGTTGGGATGATACCTGGGATCAACTCCTCGTTAAACACGGTCATTACGTACCCAAGTGGACTAAACTTGTCATCGAACACATGCTTGCTTGCGGGACTGGTGCCATGGGCATTAGCAGTTATTGTTGCGAATTACCAGCCTGCTCCCACACAAAATATTTCTGTCAAAACTGCAAAAGTAAAGGTTGCAGCGCCTGTGGCATTAAAGCCACAGAGCAATAGATTGCCGAACAACAACATATTCTACCCGACTGTGAATGGCAGTATATTACCTTCACCATGCCAGATAAACTCTGGCCAGCTTTTGCCAACAACTAACCACGAATCAACCAACTTTTCGCTTGCGCCGTCAATACCCTGCTCAAATGGACAAAAAACTCAGTATCGAAATCGGCTTGTTTGTCGCACTTCATACTTACGGTCGTCAACTCAATCAACACCCTCACATTCATTTATCGGTGACTCGCGGGGTACTCTGCCTCTAACATGGTATCTGGCGCCCCATTTTCTTCAAAAAGAAAATCGTTGAGCGTTACTGGCGTCAGGCCATCATTACCTTATTGCTGGAAAACTACGCGACACTAAATTTACCTTCGACTGGCTTCGAGCACATCCGTGACTACCGCGAATGGTGCCAGTTTCTTGAAGCTAAGTATCAGCGACGCTGGAAAACTCACTTCGCTAAAAAACTCGAAATCCCCGCCAAAACATCAATTATCTTGGCCGTTACCTGAAGCGACCGCCGATAGCCGCTTCAAAATTACGTCATTACACTAGAGGTGCGGTCGTTCATCATTATTTTGACCATCGAACTGGGCGCCACCGCACACAACGACTGAGTCAGGAAGAGATGCTATGGCATTATATCAGTCATATCCCGTCTCATCATTTTAAAATGGTCCGATATTACGGCTTTCTAGCCAATCGAAAGCGGGGTATTTTACTACCGAAAGTGTATGAAGCGCTGGGGATGATAGTGAAGGCAAAAGTGACATTCAGTCTCCTAACCAACCTATTCAGTCTCTTGAAAAAGTATTGTGTTCAATGGGCTGGACGCCATGAGCGCGGTTATGATTAAACATTGAGAGGTGAAGTATGCTCTCTCGATGAAACATGTTGTTGATGTTATAACTATACATTCCTATTCACTATTAAATTCTTCACGCTCGTTTTTCAGCTAAAACCTTAATGCCAATTAAAATGAGCACTGCACCACTAGATCTCATTATCCATTTCATAACAGATGATTTACGTTTGAACCATTCAGAGAAAAAACCAGAAAATATTGAAATTGGAGCCTTGATAATAAAAGTAAGCGCAGCAAATACAACTCCCATCAATAACATTTTCAGCACAGGATTTCCACTCCCCCCACCTATAAACTGAGGCAAAAAAGCCAGGTAAAATATTAGAATTTTAGGATTGCTAACATTTGACAAGGCCCCGTAAAAAAAAGTTGATAACAAACTTTTTTTACCCACTCCAGAATCATCTGCTGAAATTACGCCATCAGAAGTAATTAACTGATATGCAACATAAAAAAGGTATATGGCACCACATAACTTTATGATCAAAAATAATACATCTGAAGCCATTATTATACTACCAAGGCCAAATGACACTATTAATGTATGAATAACCAATCCTAAACTTACTCCTAAAGCAGTAACAAGACCAGAGCCTACTCCAGATGAAATAGATTTCGTCATAACCAAAATCATATCTTGACCAGGTATAAATATTACTGCTAAGGAAGCTAGAACAAATGGAAACCACATTATTTCATTCATTTACCACTCCAACTAAATTTTATGTATCGCTGAAATACAATAGTCAACATTCAAATCCGCTTAGCTAACCTTAACATTCTTTGCTTGACCTCAACAACATGTCGGATCGGCGCGAATTAAGTTCCATTCGGGTAAAAATTTGGTGTATTCATCCGCTTTCCTAATACCGAAATTCACTAGGGTACACTCGAATATCCCTTCAAAGTCTTTAGCTGCTAAATTGGAAAGTTTATACGTTATGAGCATTCTTCACTTTCGTAGCGATATCGTGGATTGTTAACGACGACTCTCCACTTTGCTTACCCGCATCAATTAACATTTTTAATGTTAGCCGTTTTGGATCGCTCATCTTTAATACCGCGTCCATTTTACACTTACATTGAAAATGAATTCGCCTAGTATTCTATATAAAATCAAATAGTAATAAGAGTTCAAAATACCCCGATTAATGCACCACTGTATTGATTCAGATTCCTAACTATCAAGCACTAGCCATCATTAACAATTATATAAACGTAGCAATTATCCAAGCGCTCCCCTTGTAGTCCCCTGGTTCAGCGCCTGAACCTGAAAGTTGGCTTTCAATACGAATATTTTTGACCTTATCAATAGTGGTTTCAATTTCTTTTCCACTTTGATTTGTTTGCTCATCAAAAAGAGTGACTTTAGAATAAATAGTATTATCGCCTGATTTCAGCGGAACACGTTTTTCTGGGTCACTGTCAGTTACGTAATCTAACTTTACCCTCACCTTAACAGGCTGAACTTTTTCACAAGTATAGGTGACTGTGCGTGTTTCCTTACTATTAAACTCAAAGGCATCCAGTGTTTTATGGTCAATATTGAGATTATCTATATTGGAACGGCAATTTGATGGATAATTAATCACCGCTGTGGAGAAGTTTAATTTCACACTGGCTTTATCCTCAGGGACGTAAAGAGTTGGTTTACCAATATTTTGAAATAAGCGAGTGTACCCAGCAATAGTACCAGGAGGAATAATAACGTTTCCATCAACAGGGATTTCTTTGACATAAATCCTAACAACAAAAGGGAAATGCACAGTGAAGTAAGAAGTATTTAATGGTCCTGTATTGTAACTTGAGCATCCCAGTGCTGGAATATTTTGCCACCCGTTAGTAATACCATTATTAGAATAAAGAGTAAAAAAGGTATTTGAGTTGATTTTATAGGCCGTTAATCCGTTAAGTGTAAATCCAGCTTCTGGCATATAAGCAAAAACACGATGATAAGCAAAATTTTCAGATATACCCCAACGAGTCTCTCCATCTAAAAAATTAACCATACATTCTATTTGCCCAGTAGGCTGTGCGGTACTCTCATTAATAACAATCCCAGAGCTATTAGGAGGTGCAATTAAATGATATTGATTATTATCTGAGCCAATTGTTGGAGTCATCGCAACGACTGCATTGAGTGAATTTAAATTTATGCTATAGACCCCACCTGCTGCGGCATACCTGGTAGCTTGTGCATGTAAACTTCCTAAACACAGTGGTAACAATAAAAGTAATTGTGTATAAATTTTTAATTTTTTCATAAGGATTCCCAATATTACAGGTAATCAACCATCACAGACAAAGCGGCTGTAAATGGCCCTGCAGTAAGGTTTTCTAGGGCTTGATTAGTCACTAGTTGCGACTGAATAACGATTTTCCCTGTATCACCACTGACGGTGGGGGCGATCCGTTCCCATTTATTCAAATTCAGGGCCGTGCTTTTATTTTCTTCTGAGAAACGAATACCTAGTCCCGTAATTGAGGTCGCCAGTACGGTTTCGTTATTGACGGTTAGGGTATTGCCTTCCCTTGGTGAAAGATAAACCTGTAAATTTTTACGAAGCTCACATTGCTTAATCAAAATGCCAAAAGACTGTTTTTCTTCGGTTAACCTATCCAAGGCAACCTCTCTAAAGTTAATAAATAACTCATTTTTTCCATCTTCCGCCGTTAGTACACAAGCTGGATGAACTAATTTGGCAGATAATGAAATCAATATGTCGGCTTGAGTATTAAAAAAAATCAATAAGCCCATTAAAAGGAAGGCAAAATTCGTCAGTTTCATTTTTATTCGCCTTATTGATAATCAAGGTTGAACGTCACGGTTGAAGAAAACACACCTGTTTTTAAACGTGTATTAAAGGGTTTTTGTGCATATACACCGAATGAAAGTGTATTAATTGACCCCTTTCCTGACTCGGTGACGGTACTCACATCTATTTTTGTATTCAGGTCGAGCTCTTTGCCCTTGCTGTCGGTCAGCACCAATAACACATTGGACTCACCTGTTGTTTTGAGGTAGTTAATGCCATTATGTGTTTCGCTATTTTGGGTATTTAAGGTGATTTTGATGGTTTTATTTAACGCCATCTCTGAACAGTCCACGATATCAAGCTGAAAAGGCTGAATGTCAGAACGCCCTAATGTTTCAATAGATGAAAAGCGGAGCCCAGACAGGTAGATTTTTTTCTGGACATCATCATCACTGAGACGACAACCCACAGCCAATAGTTCCCCTTCAAAATAAACTGTTAAGCTATTGGCAAAACTGCTATTCGCCGAGAGAAATAAAAGGCTAAATAAAAATATTACGCATCTAGTCATAATTTATTTCCAAACGTTGAGCCGCTTTATTGGCCTGAAATGATAACAAGAAAGTGTTATTGGGCAGGGGCTGTGAGAACACATACTTTTGCATGCCTAATGTCAAAGTAAAAGGCACCCAAGTATGTTGCTGGCCTGATTTACGACAATGTTTAAAATTCATTTCTAATTTATAAGTTATTGAAATTAATGCATTTTTATTTGATCTCAATGAAATCTGTGGTAGACAAGGAGCAGTGACAATACGTGCGTTGACATAGACTGTGCCCGTAGTGACTGGTGCAGTGGACTGCGCAAAAATAGGTGCCGCAAAAGCCCATAGCACTAAGTAACGTAATTTCATAGTTCTGCTCCTTTCTATTTTGACGCATTATTCAGTCACGCTGCACTGCGATGCTTGGCACTTGAATGCCAGTGATGGCTTTCCGCCATAATCATTAATGTATGTCAGGTAAGGTGTTGAAAATTTAGCTGATTTAATGATTTGATTCGATTTTGGTGGCACCATGACAGCTTCAAAATCACTCTCTTCAGATTGCTTTTGGCTGTTTCCAATGCCTATAACGGTTAAATAAAAGGGTGTTGGATTATTTAATGTATAGCCCGTTGCTGCAGGCGTTAGCGTGACGAGTTTTGTCCAATCTGTTTTACTTTGCGCCACGATGCTTTCAGGGCGATAAAACAGTTTTACGCGGCTTTGTAACGCAATTTGCAACACACCAGCTTCTGATGATTTAGGCGGGATCTCGCGCAGGTTGTAGTAAAACAGGGATTCTCTGTCTTGGGGTAATTTCGCTACATCAGGGGCGGTACTTAAGCGCACTAAACTGGTTGATTTGGGCTCCATACGTTGAATGGGCGGCGTGGCAATAATAGGGCCTGTTTCAAGTTTTTGCTCTGAGGCATTTTCTAACCATGACTGCGCCAAGTAAGGCAGTTCAGGGTTATCATTGCGGATCGTAATATTAATAGATGGCTGATTTCCATCGAAAATAATACGAGTACGATCAAGCGTGACGGCGGCTTGAGCGGTACTCAAGACGCTTACCGTGAGCGTAAAGGCTGTGGTTAAAAGTAAAAAGTGGCGGTTCAATTTCATTTCAATTCTCTTATTAACGGCAAATGATAGTAGGGTAAACTTCCTGAGAG
>NZ_JAMPQD010000043.1:0-10012 GCF_028482245.1 Providencia sp. PROV129 | reverse complement strand
CCAAATGAAGCCAACACCGCCACAGCGTGAAGGATGACGAAAATTTTAGCCGCCGAGATAAGCGCTGCGTACTGCCTCATTAGCCAATAACGCTTTCCCGCTATCTTCTAGCACTATGTGCCCATTTTCCAATACATACCCACGATCAGCGAGTTTTAGGGCTTGATTCGCATTTTGCTCCACGAGGAAAATTGTCATTCCCTCTTCTCGCAGCTGCTGGATAGTGTCAAATATCTGCATAATGATGATTGGCGCTAGTCCCAATGAAGGCTCATCCAGTAGCAATAATTCAGGTTGGCTCATCAATGCTCGTCCGATTGCCAACATCTGCTGCTCCCCACCAGACATCGTCCCTGAACGCTGAGTACGACGCTCATATAACCTAGGAAACAGCTTATACACTCGCTCAATGCGTTCTAGATATTGTTGGCGCGTGGCAAAAAAGCCGCCCATCGCAAGGTTTTCTTCCACTGTCATACGGGAAAAAACTCGTCGCCCTTCTGGCACAAGTGCAATATCTTCACGCATTATTTTTGAGGTCGGCAACTGAGTAATATCCACATCACGATACAATACTTGCCCTTCAGAGGCCCTTGGATCACCGCAAAGCGTGCTTAAAAGCGTGGTTTTACCTGCCCCATTTGCCCCAATCAGGGTGACAATCTCACCCTTTTGGATATTTAAGCTAATCTCATGTAATGCTTGAATTTTTCCATAATGAGCAGAAACTTTTTTAAATTCTAACATCAGTAAGCTTCCCCCAAATAGGCTTTAATAACATCAGGATGCTGGCGTATTTCACTCGGTGTGCCATTCGCCAATGGTGTGCCCTGATTGACGACGTAAATGCTATCTGAAATTCCCATGACCAGCTTCATATCATGTTCAATTAATAAAATTGAAACATTATGATGAGTCCGTAATTCGGCAATTAAATCATCCAAGTCATTGGTTTCTTTTGGGTTAAGCCCTGCTGCGGGTTCATCTAACATTAAAATTTCAGGGCGTGTCACCATACAGCGCGCAATTTCTAACCGACGTTGCTGCCCATACGCCAAGTTACCCGCTTGTCGATTGGCAAATGGTAGTAAATCCACACGTTCTAACCACTTAACTGCATTGTCTAAAGCCGCAGACTCTGCGCGGCGAAATGCTGGCGTTTTCAAAAGCCCTGAAAAAATACCACTTTTTAAATGCTGATGCTGCGCGACCAACAGGTTTTCGATGACAGTCATTTCCTTAAATAACCGCACATGTTGGAATGTGCGGATCACACCAAGACGCGCAATAGCTTGCCCTGTTAGACCTTCGAGATGCTTTTCTCGATACAAAATCGTTCCACTAGTTGGCTTATAAAACCCCGTTAAACAATTGAAAATGGTTGTTTTCCCTGCACCATTTGGCCCAATCAGAGAAACAATTTCCCCTTGATTAAGGGTAAGCTCAACATTATTCACAGCAAGTAGACCACCGAAGCGCATGGTTAACCCGCTGACTTGTAATAAAGGCGTGGTTAATTGGCTCATACCCCCTCCCCTTCAGGTATTTTTTTCACCTGAACTTGACGGCGTTTCATCGGCAATAAGCCCTGCGGTCGCCAAATCATCATTAACACCATCAATGCACCCAGCAGTAACATGCTGTATTGGTTGAGGTCACGCATCATTTCCCTTGATACAACTAAGATAATCGCCGCTAAAATAACAGAGGTTTGTGAGCCCATTCCCCCCAGTACCACGATGGCTAAAACAAACGCGGACTCAACAAATGTAAATGATTCAGGGCTAATAAACCCTTGCCTTGCGGCAAATAACGTTCCCGCAAACCCCGCAAAGGCGGCACTAATAGTGAATGCAGTGAGTTTGATACGCGTCGGGCTTAAGCCAAGTGAACGACATGCAATTTCATCTTCACGCAGAGCTTCCCAAGCGCGGCCTAATGGCATCCGCAGTAATCGATTGATCACAAATAGGGTTAAAACCACCAGCAATAAAGCGACAAAATAAAGGAAAATGATCCGATCGCCTGGATTGTAATCTAACCCAAAAAAGTTATGGAAAGTATCCCAGCCATCTTTTGCTGTTCGGCTAAATTCGAGGCCAAAAAACGTCGGTTTTGGCAATTGGCTGATCCCATTCGGACCTCCCGTAATCTCCGTATTATTCAGTAATAAAATACGGACAATTTCCCCGAAACCCAACGTTACGATGGCGAGGTAATCTCCCCTTAACCTTAGAACTGGAAAGCCCAGTAAAAAACCAGCCAATGCGGCTATTAGCCCTGCTATTGGTAAGCTTTCCCAGAAACCAAAGCCATAATAATGGTTTAACAAACCAAAGGTATAAGCGCCAATCGCATAAAAGCCAGCATAACCTAAAACCAATAAGCCCGATAAGCCCACAACCACGTTTAACCCCAACCCTAACATCACATAAATAAGGGTTAAGGTGGCGATATCAACGCTTCCACGTGAAACAATAAATGGCCAAATGATAGCTGCGATAATGATAACAACAGCAAGAATTTTTTGCTTAGTCGTCGAGCCGTCAAAATCAGGGATCGACCACGCTTTTTTAGGTACACCTTGCCAAACCTTGCTTAAGGTTGGGCGAACCAATTGATAAACAAAAATGATCGCAATCCCAGCGATGATCCAGTTCCAACGAACAGAATCCCCCACGGTTACCACCAATTTCGTACCATCCAGCGCAAGCTGTAAGCCCATCATAAATAAGGCTAAAACAAAGAAGGTTGCCGATGCCACAATGGCATTAATCCAATTTTCTTTTCTCATACCTTTTCGACCTCCGGACGTCCCAGAATGCCGGTCGGCATGATTAACAGAACACCAATTAATAAACCAAATGACACAACATCCTTGTATTCAGTACTTAAATAAGCAGAAGTCATCGCCTCTGCAACTCCGAGGATCAAGCCACCTAACATAGCACCTGGAATACTGCCGATCCCACCTAATACTGCAGCAGTAAAAGCTTTCATTCCTGCCATAAAGCCAATGTAAGGATTGATCACACCATAAAATTGCCCCAATAAAACCCCTGCTACAGCAGCCATTGCAGCACCGATCACAAAGGTTAGTGAGATAACACGGTCAGTATTGATCCCCAATAAACTGGCCATTTTGAGATCTTCAGCACAAGCACGGCAAGCACGCCCCATTTTCGAATAGCGAATAAAAAGGGTTAATGCCAACATGGCAAGGAGCGTAACCACCCAAATAGTGAGCTGCATTTTTGTCACGGTTGCTTCAAAACCATCGCTTTCCCCTAATACCCACTGGCCTGTAATTAAGCTAGGTAATGCAAGATCGCGGGAGCCTTGAGACAAGCTGACATAGTTTTGCAAGAAGATTGACATTCCGATCGCTGAGATTAATGCGATCAGACGTTTAGAATGGCGCACTGGCCGATAAGCGACTCGCTCGATGCTCCAACCATACGCACTGGAAACGATGATCGCCGCAATAAAGGCGGCTGCTACGAGGATCCAACCAACATCAATCCCTAGCATCATCAAGCCTGCAATCACGATAAAAGAGACGTAGCTCCCAATCATATACACTTCACCGTGGGCGAAGTTAATCATCCCAATGATGCCATACACCATCGTATAACCAATAGCGATCAACGCATAGGTGCTGCCAAGGGTTAATCCATTAAGAAATTGCTGAATAAAATAAAGAATTTGATCTGACATAAGACTTTCCTTTCGAACTGCTTGTCCTGAATAGAGAACAGAAGCCGGAAGCGAGTCAACTCACTTCCGGTTATTGTTCACTACGTTGGAACACTACTGGGTACTATTTTATAGGAGTGGAAGTCCCATCTTTGTGCCATTCAAACACACCAAATTCGAACCCTTTCAGGTCACCATTTGGTTGCCAGCTCAGTGTACCCATCACGGTATCTACTGGATTTGCTTTCAGATCTTTGACTAAGTCTTCAGGTTCAATGCTCCCTGTACGTTCCATTGCAGTGGTTAAACCTTGGATTGCCGCATAAGTTGTCCACACAAATGGCCCCGTTGGGTCTTCTTTTTTCGCTTTGATGGCATCAACAATTGGTTGGTTAGTTGCGACTTGGTCATAACGTTTTGGCAATGTCACTAACATCCCTTCAGATGCATCACCTGCAATGTTAGACAGCGAAGAGTTACCCACACCTTCAGGCCCCATAAAGCGAATATTCAGGCCTGCCTGTTTTGCTTGGCGTAAAATTTGCCCCATTTCTGGGTAGTAACCACCAAAGTAAACAAAGTCCACGTTCTCTTTTTTCAGCTTCGCGACTAAGGCAGAAAAATCTTTGTCTCCAGCCGTGACACCTTCAAACATCACTTCTTTCGTCCCTGCTTTATTGAGGCTTTCACGAACAGAACGCGCTAAACCTTCACCATATTGTTGTTTATCATGAACAACAGCGATACGTGACGGCTTAATTTCTTCAAGAATATATTTCGCTGCCGTAGGGCCTTGGTCAGAGTCCAAACCCGTTGTACGCAGCACCATTTGGTAACCACGTGTCGTTAAATCCGCATTGGTTGCCGCAGGCGTGATCATGATAATGCCTTCATCTTCATAGATATCCGATGCAGGTTGTGTGGAAGAGGAGCACAAATGACCAATAACATGGCGAATTCCGTCATTGATAACTTTGTTTGCAACCGCAACCGCTTGTTTCGGATCACATGCATCATCGTATTCAACGGCAACTAATGTGTTGCCATTGATCCCACCCTTTGCATTAATATCTGCAATCGCTTGGCGAGCACCTGTAAACTCCATATCACCATATTGTGCGACAGGGCCAGACATCGCGCCCACAACTGCTATTTTAATTTCCTTCGCCCATCCTGCTGAGCTGAACGCCATTGCGATGCAGCCCGCTAATAATGCTTTATTCATATTCTTCATTTTATCGTCCCCGTCTTCATGGTTCTGAGTGTTTGTGTTTGATTTATAATCGTTTATTATGGTTGACAGGTACAATGCCTGATATTTCAAAATACAGCGAATAAGGCTATATATTTCATAGTATTAAACAAGATAATTATGCTAAATAGCAAATGGATATGGTAGGTTATTACATTAGATGCAGAATAAAAAACTGATGTGTTTAAGTAGGTTTTTTGTAAATACTAGTGTTATATTCTAGTTAAATTTAAATTAATCCGAGTGAAACTCGGAAAATGCAGTCTGACAAAATTTTTCTCTCTAAAATAAAAAAATCGGTTACAGATCACTCTGGCAGGACGAGTAGCTGCAACCCTTGCAGGGAAACAGATAAAACATCATGAGACTCACTATTATCCCTTTGGTCAATCCTACTGAGCAGCAGTACCAAGACTTGGATAAAATCTGGCCAGACCAGAAGATTGATAAACGTGTACAACCGCTCGGTGAAATGCACTTAATTTATGCAGCCCGCTTTAATGATAGATTACTTGCCGCAGCAAAAGTCACCATCGACCAAAGACAAGGCATTATTGATGATTTTTGCGTGCGAGAAGTCACTCGTAGGCGCGGTGTTGGCCTTTATTTATTACAAGAAATACACCGAGCACACCCAGAAGTCATGGTATGGCAATTTAAGTTTAATCAGTTAGATGAAAAACAAGTTCAAGTCATGCATGCATTTTTAACCACTTGTGGATTTCACGCCACTTCACAGACTGGTGTATGGAAACTCATCGTAGGCCATTTAAATGAAATTAAATAAAATTCACCATATTGCGATTATCGCTTCCCACTATGAAGTCAGTAAAGATTTTTACTGCCGCATTTTAGGGCTAAATTTACTTAGTGAACATTATCGCCCTCACAATGACTCATGGAAGGCCGATTTAGCATTTGGTGAGCTCTATCAAATTGAATTATTTGGCTTTTCAAACCCACCAGCAAGGCCTAGTTACCCTGAAGCCGCAGGGCTTCGCCATTTGGCTTTTAGCGTTGATAAGTTAGATGAGTGGATTGCCTATTTAACAAAACAAGGCATTACATGTGAAGCGGTGAGGACCGATCCCTATACACAAAAACGATTTACGTTTTTTGCTGACCCTGATGGCCTGCCGTTAGAGTTGTATAGTGATGAATAAATATGAAGTCTGCTGTAGTTAGCTGTATAACTTATTGATATGAGCATCTGCATTTATTCCCTCTTAGAGGCAATAAATGCAGATAACTTGGGGCGAAATGGACTACATTTCGTCGTCGCTTTCTTCCATTGCCAAACGCAATTTTTTCATTGCGTTTTTTTCTAGCTGACGAACACGTTCTGCAGAAACACCGTATTTATCAGCTAATTCCTGCAATGTGGTTTTGTTGTCGTCATCTAACCAACGAGCACGAATGATATCTTGGCTGCGCTCATCTAATGAGTCTAGCGCATCCGCTAAACGATCAGTTGCATGGCTTTCCCAGTTATCATCTTCAATTGATCCAGCAAAGTCAGATGATTTATCCTGTAAAAATAATACAGGCGCAACAGGGCCTCCGAAATCAGCACTGTCGTCGTCATCTGACATATCAAATGCCATGTCTTGCGCCGCCATGCGTGATTCCATTTCGCGGACATCTTTGGTACTCACACCAAGCTCTTGGGCGACCATATCGACTTCGTCTTGATTAAACCAACCAAGACGCTTCTTATTTTTTCTTAAGTTAAAAAATAATTTACGCTGCGATTTTGTAGTGGCAACTTTAACAATTCGCCAATTACGCAAAACATATTCATGAATTTCCGCTTTGATCCAATGCACGGCAAAGGAAACGAGGCGCACTCCCACTTCAGGGTTAAAACGGCGCACGGCTTTCATCAGGCCGATATTACCCTCCTGAATTAAGTCCGCTTGCGGTAAACCATAACCTGCATAACTACGAGCAACGTGAATAACAAAGCGCAAATGCGATAAGATCAGTTGCTTTGCAGCATCCAGATCGCCGTTATAATGCAGCCGTTCAGCAAGTTCCTTTTCTTCCTCAGCGGTCAGCATTGGGTAAGCATTAGCAGCTCGAACATAGGCTTCAATACTTCCTTGCGGAACAAGCGTTAATGATTGCATGTCTTTGGTCATTCAGATCCTCTATAAATATTAGGAATGAAATTTATTCGATGTTGATAACCATCATATAGGTTAACAATGAAAAAACGATATGCTGTAAACAAGTAGATAGTCTACCAGTTTCACCGCATTAAATAAATTATATACAAGAATTGTTAACGGTGGGTCAATATAGGACAAAACAATTCAGACTAAGTTCATTCTTAAAGTCAATATCTAATATAATCAAGGGCTAGGGTAATATAACCACCAATAGCCCTTACTGAAAATGACAAGAAAACAAACGGTTACTCAGGTGTAAAATGACGTAAATGTTGTAATGTGGCTAACCATGCCGCAATCCACCCCACCATCGCTGACAATAAAAGGATTAATAGGGATTCTTCCCAAAGTAACCCCTCAATATGAAATTGTGTGCCAAACACACTCGCGACTTGTGCCACACCACTACCTAGTTGCCAAACCAATAAGAAGGTCATGATCAGCGAAATAATCGCCCCCACACCACCGAGCACAATGCCGCCGTTTAAGAATGGCCGCATAATAAAACCATCTGTCGCACCAATTAATTTCATTACATTAATGGTGTCTCGCCTTGCGAAGATATTGAGACGAACACTATTACCTATCACTAAGAACAAAGACACAATCATGAGAAGACCAATGACTGAAGCTATTTTGCCCACCAGGCCCGTCAAGGCAGCAAGCCGCGCAAACCAGCTATCGTCCATACGTACTTCTTCAATACCATCAACTTGGCCGACTCTATCCCTTAATGTCGTTAAGACATCCGACCCTTCAAAATCAATTTTGGGTGTGATGATAGCCACAGCTGGTAATGGGTTTTCTTCTAGCATATCTAATGCGGTACTAAAGCCTGACCAACTGCGAAACTCGCTCATGGCTTGATCCCGTGATAAATAATTCACATGATCAACGCCTTCAAGTGCTTGCAGTTGCGTCACGACATTTTGCCCACCTTGTTCATCAAGGGATTTATCCAGATAAACCGTAAGTTGTGGCGTCGGATACCACTGTGCCGCAGCTTGAGATACGTTTTTCCAAACTACATAACATAAACTTGGCAAAGTTAATGAAATCGCAATCACCATGATGGTCAAAAAGGTTGCCAAAGGCTGTCTGAGCATATCTGCCAGTGCATTCAACCAAGAATAACGCCATTGTTCGCGCCATCCCCCTTTGAGTGCCTTGCTTTTTGATTGCATTGCACGTTCAGGCTTGGCTCTTCGAGCATTTTTAGCCATGTTGACCTCCAAGCATCCGACCTTCACTTAATGTCAGAACACGGTAGTTACGGCGCTCAATCAACGCAACATCATGGGTTGCCATCAAAACCGTCACTCCCACACGGTTAAACTCTTCAAACAACCGCATAATCCCTTCCGATAATTCACCATCAAGGTTACCCGTTGGCTCATCTGCCAAGAGCATTGTCGGCTTATTAACCACTGCGCGAGCAATGCCCACACGCTGTTGCTCACCACCAGATAATTGAATTGGAAAGTTTTTTGCTTTGTCTAATAAGCCCACTTTATCCAATGCCGCAGAAACACGTCGACGAATATCTTCCGTGCTTGCACCAGAGATAATTAGTGGCATCGCAACGTTGTCATACACTGTACGGTCAAATAGCAGGTGATGATCTTGAAAAATCATTCCAATCTGCCGACGCAGAAAAGGGATCTCCCGATTTTTCAATCGACTAATATCATGACCATTAAACAGAATATGACCCGCACTTGGGCGCTCTATGCCGCAAATGAGTTTGAGTAACGTACTTTTACCTGCGCCTGAGTGGCCTGTTAGAAATGCCATCTCCCCGGGTTGTAGATGAAAATCAACCCCTTGGAGAGCTTGGCGGCCACCGCGATAAGCTTTACTAACGTGTTCAAAGCGAATCATCGAAAATTATTCCTCTCGGGCAAATAGGGCCTCGATAAAGTCATCGGCTTTAAATGGACGTAAATCTTCAATCCCTTCACCGATACCAATATAACGAATTGGAATACCAAATTGATCGGCAATCGAGAAAATTACGCCACCTTTTGCTGTACCATCGAGCTTAGTCAATGTTATACCTGTCAGACCTACCGCTTCGTCAAAAAGTTTCGCCTGACTCACCGCATTTTGTCCTGTGCTCGCATCCAGCGTTAACATAATTTCATGCGGTGCGCTTTCATCCAGTTTTTTCATTACTCGGACGATTTTCTTTAATTCTTCCATCAGATGTGATTTATTTTGTAAGCGGCCCGCGGTATCCGCAATCAACACATCTACACCTTTGGCTTGGGCAGACTGAATAGCATCAAAAATAACAGACGCTGGATCTGCACCTGTGTGTTGCGCAACAACAGCGATTTTATTGCGTTCACCCCAAACTTGTAATTGCTCTACCGCAGCAGCACGGAATGTATCCCCCGCAGCCAACATCACACTTTTGCCTTCAGATTGATATTGGCGAGCCAATTTACCAATCGTAGTGGTTTTACCGACACCATTAACCCCAACCATAAGAATAACATAGGGTTTTTTATCTTCGATCACGAGCGGTTTATCGACTTTCGCTAAAATATCAGACATTTCCTCACGCAATTTACCATACAGCGCTTCGGCATCTTTGAGATCTTTACGGCTTGCATGAGCCGTGAGGTTGTCGATAATTTTACGTGTTGTCTCAACGCCAACATCCGCAATTAGCAACTGTTCTTCTAATTCGTCAAATAAATCATCGTCAATTTTCTTACCCGTAAATAAGCTAAGAAAACCTGACCCCAGATTTTGACGAGTTTTTAATAACCCTTTCTTCAGCCTAGCAAAAAAACCCTCTTTTTTCGGTTTTTCTTGCTCTTTTGATAAACTATTTTTTTCCTCTTCCAAACGAAGACGTTCAGCTTCTGCTTCTGCTTCTTCTTCA
>NZ_JAMPQD010000042.1:0-10255 GCF_028482245.1 Providencia sp. PROV129 | reverse complement strand
TGACGCCAACAACGCCACAGCGCGAAATATGACGAGGATTTTTAGAACCAAGGTGCTTGGATCATCACCGAACCATAAAACAATGCGCGACCGGCTAGCTCGCCGCTAAACATAACCACCATCAATGCTATAAGTAGTGGTACTGATGGCACTTTACCTTTGCCCCCTCTAACAGCTATCGCACAAGGTAAAACCATGCTCATTACCACTTGCCACCATAAGAGATAGCTTTCTCCTTGGCTTGCTGGTATTTGCGATCGGATAACTTGAGATATTAAGACAAGTATGACCCCTAATAACACACCGACTTTAATGGCTTTTGGCACAGGCTTTGCTAAAGCTTGAACAAACAGTGTGATAGAAACGAAGCCTAATACGATTGCAGTACCAATAAAAGCAATTTGTGTTGCTGAGCTATGCCAAAGCGGATGAGCAACCATCTGGTAATAGACTTGAGCAGTGACAAGAATTGCGGCTAGTCCGCCGATACCACTTAACCAGCCCAGCACGATATTACGTATATTTATCGTTGGTTGTAACCAACAAGAAAGTGCCCAAAGCGTGACTAGACCATTAAGCAAGACAAATGTAACTGCTTCTCGACTTAGCCATGAATGGCTTAGTCCAAGTACTGAACGATAAGCTTCTAACGGCACCCCTAAATGTCCCATAGACATAGATGAACCCACCACTTCAATTAACCAAATAATTATCACCGCGGTACGCAGGGATTTACCGACGAGTTTATGTTCCGTACTAACTTTCATTTGGTACAACGTCAATGCAAGTACTGCGCCGATCCCCCACTGACTCATCACAGTAAAAAATACCAATGGGAGCTCCATATGATGAATATTCATGATTAGTCCTCCATTCCAATAATCACAATATTTGGCTGGCTGATTGTGTGATCTGGTATATTGTAGCGTTTCTCCAATACTGCCCAGTTTGTCGTATGTTTTTTACGAAGTTCAGAAATTTCACCAAACTCAATTGCACCTGTAGGACAAGACTCAACACATCGAGGTAATAACCCCTCATCTAAACGCTCAGCACACATATTACACTTACTGGTTTTCCCTTCCGCAGGGTCAAAAACAGGGGCATGGTATGGACACGCCATGATACACATTTGGCAACCGATACATTTTTCATGGTCTTGTACCACAATTCCATCAGGACGCTTAGTGTAGGTATCCGCTGGGCAAACTTTTAAACATTGTGGGTCATCACAGTGGTTACACGACATCGTAATAAATGCCTGTGTATTCGGTGAGTCATCATTGAACTCACGAACACGGCGCCATAAAACGCCAGGAGGAGTGACATTCTCTGATTTACATGCCATAGAACAAGTGCGGCAGCCATAACAATCTTTTGTGTTGATTAAAAAACCATATTGCTTAACCATGATTATGCCTCCCTTCTGACATCAACGAGCGTACTATTACAGCAATGGCCTGTTCCTAAATGTTCCACTTGGTCATTTGTCACATGGCTACTACTCCCTCCTTGCTGTTCCCACCAGCCATTATCGAGAGAAATAACACCCTTTTTAATGTGCGTCGTGACCACCGCTATCGCTCGATGCTCCCCTCTATCATTAAACGTTACCGCCCATTCGCCATTTTTAATACCACGAATTTGCGCGTCTTCAGGGTGAATTAACACATTGGGTTGATTACGTTGTACTTCGAGGATCCATTCATTCATCCCATGACTAGAGTGAACACTGCGTGCTAACTTACGTTGCACTGCCATTAATGGATATTTTTTAGCCAGCTCGGGGGATCCCTTCACTGACTCTTTCACTTGATAATAAGCCACCACGGGTGAAAAATTTTTCTTTTGCCAATCCTCAATAAAGAAATGGGCTTTTTTAGTCGACGTTCTAAATACACCATCCTTGAATGGGATCCAATCACCTTCAACAGGTCTTACAGGGCCTTTTTCTAACATTTCACGCGTAATGCCAGAGCCTACAAGGCAAGCATCGATATAATGTTCAATCGGCTTATTAAACACCTCACCAAACCCGAAGCGCTCCGCTAAACGAGCAAAAATCCAGTAATCAGGCTTTGCTTCCCCAACTGGCTCAACCGCTTTTTCCATCAATTGGACATATTGGCTGCGTACCCCTGCCATCAGGCTGGTATCTTCAAAAATCGTCGTCACTGGCAAGACTAAATCTGCATATAACGCCGTTGAACTCATTAAATTATCAGCAACAACAACAAAAGGAACTTTCTTCAGCGCTTCCCGCACTTTGTTGGTATTGGGTAATTGTGTCATTACCCCCATCGTCATAATCCACCAAAAATTAATGGGATGCGGTTTTTCATTCACGATATAGTCACCGACTTTTGCCACTGGAATGGGTGGGATATTTTTTGCATTCGGTGCAGGAGGAACAATGGGACTAAATTTAGCCATCTGTCTTGCACCGCCTGCATCACAGACACCCGCACCGCGTTTGCCGATATTCCCTGTTAGCAAAGCAAGGTAAAACTGGCTTGCAGCCACATATGCACCATGCTCTGTACGCTGTGCTCCAGACATGTTTTGCACAATCATTGATGGCGTAATCGAGGAATAATCTCGCGCAAGACGCACGATAGTTTCGGCAGGCACATCTGTTTCTGCACTGACTCGTGCGATATCCCACTCTTTCGCTTGTCGATAAATTTGCTCAAAAACGGTGGTATAACTAAACTGACTAGGTAATTCATGCTGAAATAATGCAGGTTTAATCCCTGCTGAATCATGGCGAACAAGTTGCTGACTGAGAATATCAAACACCAAATAGCTATCAGGATCTTGGGCATCTTGCCTAAGTTGCTGTTGATTCTCATCCACTAAATACACAGCGCCAGTGTGTGCACGAAGAAAACCCTCATCAATACGATTTTCCTCAATGATAATTTTAATCATTCCAAGTGCTAACGCAGTATCGGTTCCAGGAATGATAGGGATCCACTCATCTGCTTTTGCTGCAGTCTCATTAAATCTCGGATCAATGACCACGAGTCGCGCACCATTTTTCCGTGCTTGATTATAGTTTTTAAAGTACGCCTGCATGGTTACCGCGGGATTATTTCCCCAACACAAAATATAACGACTATCCGCCACCGTATCTCGCGTGTCAGCGTATCGTAATCCCACCATTGGGATCATTGCCGCTGTTACCGCCGAACAACACAAAGAACCCGCTTGTTTTGTTGAGCCGCCTAGGTAATCAAAAAATGCCTTGCCCATATCATTTTTAATGGAGTCCATGTTTCCCGCATGGGTAGAGATAAATAACCCTTCGTTACCATACTTAGCGATAGTGTCACGAATATTTTTTTCTATTAGATCAAGAGCTTCATCCCAGCTAATCGGTTTAAATTCAGCTTTACCTTTCTCTCCTACACGTAATAATGGCGTCGTGACACGCTGGTCGTGATATACCCATTTTGTTCGACTCATTCCCCGTAAACAACATTTGACATTAAAGCCCTCTGTTGCCTGTATTTTCATCAACTTACCCTGGTAAGTATACGCTGTTAAGTTGCAGTGTAAGCACTCCATTGCACACGTTGAACGGAAAGTTTTGTAGTCAGATAACCTTAATCGTACTTTTGGCAGAGGCTGGTTATTGTTTCCCTGCGCAAAAGAACACGGTGTGATAGACGCCAATCCAATAACACCAAGTCCTTTTAGGAGTGTTCGGCGTTTTAGGCGTAATTCATTTATTGTTTTCATTATAGTAAACCTCGACATTGCTTTTAAAAGTACACTATATATATACCTTATTCATTAATAGTGAACTTGAGGCTAATCAAAATTTGCTATTATTTATAGGTACGAAATATCTACCTCTTAATGATTAGACCATCCATATCTTCAGTTATTAGCAGGGATCTGTGACTCATGATAAAATAGATGAACTTGTTAAAATGAGGTTTATGTATGTCTACCCTGCAAGGTGTTAATTCTGTTGATATCGCCGTAAGCATTCTGAATTTTATTGCCCAAAATGGCGGGATAGCGCGAGCTGCAGATATTTCCAAAGGTTGTGAAATATCCAAAAGCCGTTTACATAAATATTTGGTATCCCTTTGTCGTACTCAAATGCTTTATCAAGATACACAAACGAGCCGTTATGGATTAGGCCGCAACCTCACTTTTTTAGCGAATTTTGTGGAGCCTGAAGGGTCTTTTATTGAGGTTATCAATAACAGTTTGGTTCAATTTCGTGATGAACAAAACGTTTCAACGGGTGTTGCATTGCGCTCTGGAAAAGTGTTATCACTGGTTAAATACAACCGTAGTTTTAAAAATATCGAAATTGATTTCTTACCAAATACCCCATTGCCCACAGCCAAAAGTGCAGCGGGTCTAATCTATGCGGCTTTTGATAAGCAATTTGTGTGTGATGATTATTCGCAAGATGAACTCAATAAAGTCATTAACCAAGGTTATGCGATTCGTTATGAACCCACAAAGGGGATCCCAGGCGCACAGTCTATCGCCTGCCCTGTATTTAGTCAGAGTGGGGAATTAATCGCGGCGGCCGTTACGATGGGGTTTATTGATAAAACAGAAATGGAGCGGTTAGCGAACGCGCTCATTAAGCAGGTAAAAACACTCACATTATAATTTTTCTTGTCGATTAAAAACTGATAAAAAAGCCGAGATAAACTCGGCTCATTTCTTCTACTTTACGTCAATACGTGGCAGTTCGCCCATCTCTTTCAATTTTTTAGAAATTTCGCGGCGTTCTTTCGACAATTCTGCATTCTTGATAATGTAATCATCAACACGGTCATCATAGTCGCTGCGCATATTGGCAATAATCGCCTGAATGTCTTCAATTGACATACCAGGCTTAATATATTCGCTTAAATTATCCAGTAATAAAACACGCTTCTGGTTATCACGAATTTTTTTCTCATTATCGGTAATTTCACGACGAATTTTATTTTTGCGACGAAACATACGCACAAATTCCAGAACATTTTGGAAAGACGGCTTGTTAGCGTTGTCCATGTTTAAAACCCTCTAGTCAATATTCAAAACGCATAATCTCATTACACAATACAATCTAATCGCCTTACGTTACAAGTCAGTTTCACATATTTATTGATTTAATCTCTCGAAAAAGATCATTGGGTTATACTTTTTCCACCTGTATTTCTTGATTATGTTGGTTTAACTTTGCTGGTTTCTCATTAAGACTAAGCTTTATATCATCAGTTTTATCATTTCTAAGACAAAAAGCAGACAATATCGTTGTGATGATCACAAACATCCCCATAATCAAATAGGTCTGCGCAAAACCAATTTTGTCATACCCCCATCCTGACAGTGGTGATAACACACTAGCAACCACCGAGCTCACACAACTAAACCCAACCAAATAAAGTGTTGAGGACAAGCGTTTATCAAAATGGTGGCTGTTATACTTGAAAATTGCCACCAGCAAGATAGGTAACTCAACGGCATGTAGCAATTTCATAACGGATATAAGAACAGGTCCCTCGACTAAACCTGAGCCGATAATCCGTAATGCCATAACTGAGCTAGCAAATAGTAATCCATTTTTAGCACCTATTCGGTTAACAATGAATGGCGCTAAGAACATCCCTCCAGCTTCAAGGAATACTTGCAATGAATTCAGATAACCGTACATCTCATTCCCTAATTTTTCATCTGGGAATTGATGCGAAAAATACACCATAAATTGCTGGTCATACACACTATAAATACATGTGCCTAATACAAATAGTATTAACGCCCAAAAGCGTGGCAAAGCAAAAAGTTGCAGTGCATCACGCAATGTAATAGCAGACGAATTACCATGTTCTAAATTATTATAGGCATCTGCATTCGCACTTTTAAGGTTTAATAGAATGATTAAGAAAAGTACACCTGATACTGTAGCCATAATAAAATTATAGTCAGGGTCGATATTAATGTTGCGCCCTGCAAAGAACGTCGCGGCCGCCCAACCAAGAGACCCCCACATTCTCGCCTTACCATATTCAAAATTACGTTGTCGACTTACACGCTCGGTGTAAGATTCAAGAACACCTATTCCTGCATGGAACGTCATACCAATAAATAACCCACCAACAATACTGCCAATCGCTATGTTCCAGTGTAATAATGTCCCGAACACCATAAAAAATGGCCCAGATGCAATCAGTAAAACTGCAATAAATAATAATAAGTTTTTGCGTAACCCTAATTTGTCTTGCAAAAAGCCGTACAATGGCTGAGCACATAACGCCACAATTGAAAT
The DNA here is from genome assembly GCF_028482245.1 of Providencia sp. PROV129. Lineage (NCBI taxonomy): Bacteria > Pseudomonadati > Pseudomonadota > Gammaproteobacteria > Enterobacterales > Morganellaceae > Providencia > Providencia sp. PROV129. Next base: position 3,969 of record NZ_JAMPQD010000042.1, on the reverse strand, counting down.
ACAGGCAAAGATAAACCCTGTGTCCGCCCCTTCTAAGCCAACATATTTACGCAGCCAAATGGCGACAACTGAAAATGTAGATGACCATGTAAAAAAGAAAAAAAACAACAATGCGCTCAATGACGCATAGTATTTCCTTGCACTGCTATTCATGTTAATCACCTATTATTAATTTACTTTTGGTAAATGTTAAGGTTAACATTTTTCAATTCCCACTCAAAAACAATTACTTTGTGATGTTAATCACTAATGTTAACGTTAACAATTTATTTATGTGATGAACATAACATTTCACGCGCTATAACCTAATAGTCCCCCCTTTCTGACACAGAAAATACCTTATTGATATTCAATTTAATTTACCTGCTATTTCAGATGGCCTTGGTTTAGCTTTGATAATAGATAGGGTATCATTGATTTATATAAAATAGTGAGTCTGAAGGTACTCCACTATCAGATTTAAATGCGCACAATTCAAACGGTGATAACGTTGCAAGATAATAAAAAACAACCATCATTCTTTATTCATGATTACGAAACTTTTGGTAAACGCCCTGCACTTGATAGGCCAGCCCAATTTGCAGGTGTGCGCACTGATTTAGACTTTAATATTATTGAAGAACCTGAAGTGTTTTACTGCGCGCCCGCGGATGATTACTTACCGCAGCCAGAGGCTGTGATGATCACAGGCATCACCCCACAAATAGCATTAGCCCAAGGCGTTAACGAGGCGGAGTTTACTAAACGCATCCATCACGCTTTTAGTGTGCCTAACACCTGTATTATGGGCTATAACAATATTCGTTTTGATGATGAAGTCACTCGCAATATTCTCTACCGTAATTTTTACGACCCCTACGCATACAGCTGGCAACAAAATAATTCACGTTGGGATTTACTTGACCCGCTGCGCGCTTGTTTTGCGCTACGTCCTGAAGGCATTGAATGGCCTGAAAATGATGACGGCTTGCCAAGCATGCGCTTAGAGCACTTAACAAAAGCCAATGGCGTTTCCCACGAGAATGCCCATGATGCAATGTCAGACGTCATTGCAACAATTAGCATGGCAAAATTACTTAAAGCGGCTCAACCACGTATGTTTGATTATTTTTATCAACTACGCAATAAAAACAAGGTAAGCCAACTTATTGATATTGTGGAAATAAAACCTTTAGTACATGTCTCTGGTATGTTTGGTGCATTGCGTTCCTATGTGAGCTTAGTCGCCCCGCTTGCTTGGCATCCTGAAAACCGCAATGCGGTCATTATGTGTGATTTATCCGCGGATATTTCGCCATTATTAACCTTAAATACCCAAGAACTACGCGAGCGTTTATACACACCTAAATCTGAGCTAAACGGTGAGCTTCCCGTTCCTGTGAAATTAGTGCACATCAATAAATGCCCAATTTTAGCCCCTGAAAAAACATTACGTGATGAAGATGCACTACGTACAGGGTTAGATAGGGATCTTTGTCATCGCAATTTAGAGATTTTGCGTAAGACCCCCGATATCCGTAATAAACTCATTGAGTTATTTAGTGAACCACAACAATTTGAAGTTTCAGATGATGTGGATGCACAAATATATAATGGCTTTTTTAGTCCATCAGACCGCTCCACCATGGACATCATTCGTGAAACCCCACCACAAAACTTACCTGCATTAGATTTAAGTTTTGAAGATAAGCGGATGAAAGAACTCTTTTTCCGTTATAAAGCGCGTAATTACCCAGCAACGTTATCTTTCGAAGAACAGCAACGCTGGCTGCAACATCGCCGTGATTATTTCAGCGAAGCTCGATTAACGGAATATATGCAACAAATACAATTCTTATTAGAAGAACATCAACATGATGAAAAACGCTGTCAGCAATTAAAAGCGTTGGTCAATTATGCGATGGAATTAGCGAGTTAAATAAGAAATGGGCAGAATAGAAACTCTCTGCCCATTTTTAGGTTTACATTAATTTAGACTAGTGTTCACCTGATTGACCACAACCACAATCTCCTTCCCAATGTTTACGCTTAGTGGTTTTTCCTAAACCTGGGTTCATTGTGTTAGTCGGGTCTGCATTTTTATAGAAAGACTTTAACTGCGGTGGCGCTTTATATAAATGCCCAACGTTATGCTCCGCAGGATATTGCGCACCACGTTCATCCAATAAAGCTAACATTTTTTCTTTTAGGTCTTTCGGGTTAACCCCTTTTTTCAAAACATAGTCTTGGTGCATAACGTGGCACATAAAGTGACCGCAATACAATTTATGCACTAATAAATCTTCAATTTCAGGGGGGAGTTTTTCAAACCAATCCCTATCATTACGGCGTAATGCGATATCCAGCGGCAATACATCCTCGACATCTTTATTATGAACCGCATGGTAACGAACCGCAGAACCGGCCGCCGCAAAGCGATGTAAAAAGGCTTTTGCTCCCTCTTCTGGAGTGCATTCAAAATAGCCACCATCTGCCTGTGCAAAATAAGATTTTAGCCAAACTTTTGCTTCATCAATTCCATCCCCTGCCATTTTTAGCATTAAATGATGCTCATAACGGTCACGAAATTCTTTCATTCGAGGTGGTAAATGCGATGGCCATAATTTGCTAAGCACCTGCATTGTGCGGTCAATTAAATTAGACGGTAAAAAAGGAACTTTATTTAATACAGCATCAATACGCCCTTTAATAGTAAAGAACATTGGCATTTTATCGGTGCCAAATTTATCAATCATTAAGAAAGTATCTTTACCGTATATTTCCGCGATATCAAAGCAGCCACGGTGCATATATTCACCTGCAACTGGCAGATTTTTAAATTCACTCAGAATATAGCGACGAATATCTTCCAGTACATCTGGGTTATTTGAGCCGATATAAAAAACCTGCGTTTTTTTATCCGCTGGGAAAGTATCCAAGCGAACCGCAAATACGGCCAATTTACCCGCACACCCTGACGCTTCAAATAAGCGACGTTCATCAGCATTAAAACGCGATGGCGAATCAGCATCAACATCCCGCACACGTTCAGCATATTCATGGTCGGACGCTAATTTATCACTAACTTGCACATCTTCACTACTATAACCGCGGTTTTGTAAGTTGGTTAAAATCTCTTCTGGTGTATTACCTAGATCAATCCCTAAATGGTTAACTAGCTCAACCTTTCCATCATCATTAACACGACCATACAACGCTAGCTCGGTATACGCAGGGCCACGGCGCACTAATGAGCCACCTGAACTGTTGCAAATTCCCCCAACAACAGATGCGCCAATACAGGAGGAACCAATAAGAGAGTGCGGCTCACGCCCAAGGGGTTTAAGGATTTTTTCTAGGTCATACAAGGTGCTGCCTGGCATGGCAACCACTTGGTTAAATTCGGGAAGCACTTGAATTTGGTTTAATCGCAATGTGCTGATAATCACGATATCGCGGTCATAATCATAACCACTTGGTGTCGAGCCTTCAGTCAGTCCTGTATTTGCAGCTTGCATCAAAACAATTTTATCGGCTTCTACACAGGCTTTGAATACATGCCATTGCTCTAGCAAGGTGGTTGGAAACACAACCGCAATCGCATCTCCAGTGCCGGAGCGGAACCCTTTGCGATAACGTTCTGTTTTGTGTGGCTCAGTGAGAATATTTTTCTTACCAACAATGTTCCTGAGTGTGAGTAATAATCGTTGATTCTCAGGTTTTTGTGCATCTTTCATGTGCGCGCCTTCTTACTCGAATTCATGTTGATTATGAGTTATGCAATATTAGTGCTAACAACAATATCACATAACATTATGATGTTAATAGGCTACACGTTTTATCTTAAAGATTTCTTAACAGGCAAAAAAATAGCGCCTAAGGCGCTGTTTTTAATTTCGGACTGATTTGAACGACTTCTCAACGCAAAATATAAAGAATATATTTTATCTTTCTTACACCCTGTATATTCAAAATAGTTCGCGTTGTCGT
>NZ_JAMPQD010000041.1:0-12001 GCF_028482245.1 Providencia sp. PROV129 | reverse complement strand
GTGTTTTTTTGAAAATAATTTTCAACTGATTATCTTTTGCACTTCACGCCCAGTTTTAGACCAAAAAAAGCGATTTTCTAACCAAATTGATAAGAAAAAGGCGGCATATCGAATGCCGCCTTTAAGTTTTACTACTGAATCAACGAACTAAACTTCCTTCATTGATTACTGTTTTGCTACGATTTCGTTGTTTTCAACATCTAAAACAACAGGTTTTCCTGGAAGTAACCGACCAGACAAGATTTCTTGTGCTAGCGGATTTTCAATTTCCTGCTGAATTGCACGTTTCAACGGCCTTGCACCAAAGATTGGATCAAAACCTGCTTCACCAATTTTCTCAAGTGCTGCTGGTGTCGCGGTAACTTCATAACCGTGCTCTTCAAGACGTTTATATAAACGAGCCAACTGAATATTTGCAATATTCGTAATTTGCTCTTTGCCTAGTGGGTGGAAAACAACCACTTCATCAATACGGTTAATGAACTCAGGCCTGAAGCTGTGAGATACCACTTCCATCACCATATCTTTCATCTCTGAGTAACCAATCATGCCAAATCTTTCTTGAATTAAGTCAGAGCCCAGGTTAGATGTCATGATGATTACTGTATTACGGAAGTCTACGGTACGGCCTTGACCATCCGTTAAACGCCCATCATCCAACACTTGCAATAAGATGTTAAAAACATCAGGGTGTGCTTTTTCAACTTCGTCTAGCAAAATGACAGAATATGGACGACGTCTGATAGCTTCTGTGAGATACCCACCTTCTTCATAACCAACATACCCTGGAGGTGCCCCCACTAAACGTGATACCGCATGTTTTTCCATAAATTCGGACATGTCGATACGCACCATTGCATCGTCACTGTCGAACATAAAGTTCGCCAATGCTTTACATAACTCGGTTTTACCGACCCCTGTTGGCCCTAAGAACATAAAGGAACCAATTGGTCGATTGGGATCAGACAACCCTGCACGGCTACGACGGATTGCATTCGATACCGCCACTACTGCCTCGTCTTGACCAATCACACGTTGATGGAGTTGCTGTTCCATACGTAACAGTTTCTCTCTTTCGCTTTCCAGCATTCTTGAAACAGGGATGCCAGTCCAGCGCGCTAGAATTTCAGCAATTTCAACGTCAGTCACCTTGTTACGTAAAAGCTTCATGCTTTTACCTTCCGCTTTAGTTGCGGCTTCAAGTTGTTTTTCTAATTCAGGAATACGACCATATTGTAATTCAGACATTTTTGCTAAATCACCCATACGGCGCGCTTTTTCCATTTCGATACGCGTATTTTCCAGTTCTGCTTTAATATGCTGAGTGCCCGTTAACGAGGCTTTTTCCGCTTTCCACTCTTCTTCTAACGCAGAATATTCACGTTCTTTCTCTGTCAGTTCTTCTTCTAACATTTCAAGACGTTTTTTACTCGCCTCATCCGATTCTTTTTTCAGTGCTTGCTGTTCAAGTTTCAGCTGAATAATACGGCGTTCTAATCTATCTAAGGATTCAGGTTTTGAATCCATTTGCATACGCAGGCTTGCACCCGCTTCATCAATTAAGTCGATAGCTTTGTCTGGCAACATACGATCGGTAATATAACGATGCGATAACGTTGCTGCTGCGACGATCGCAGGGTCAGTAATTTGTACATGGTGATGAAGCTCATAACGCTCTTTTAAACCACGCAAAATTGCAATCGTGTCTTCTACTGAAGGCTCTGCGACATACACTTTTTGGAAACGACGTTCTAACGCGGGGTCTTTTTCAATGTATTGACGGTACTCATCTAACGTCGTAGCACCAACACAGTGTAATTCTCCACGGGCAAGCGCAGGTTTCAACATATTCCCCGCATCCATTGCACCATCTGCTTTACCTGCACCAACCATGGTATGCAATTCGTCAATAAAGAGAATAACGTTGCCTTCTTGTTTTGCGAGGTCATTCAAAACAGCTTTTAAACGCTCTTCAAATTCACCTCGATATTTAGCCCCCGCAATCAAGGCCCCCATATCAAGGGATAAAACACGTTTGTTTTTTAGGCCTTCAGGTATTTCACCATTCACAATACGTTGTGCCAGCCCTTCAACAATGGCGGTTTTACCTACACCAGGTTCACCGATCAGCACTGGGTTGTTTTTTGTACGACGCTGTAATACTTGGATAGTACGGCGAATTTCTTCGTCGCGGCCAATCACTGGGTCTAATTTGCCTTGTTCTGCACGTTCAGTTAAATCAACAGTATATTTTTTCAAGGCTTGGCGCTGGTCTTCAGCGCTTTGGTCATTCACTTTTTCTCCACCACGCATCTGTTCTATTGCCTTTTTTAAATTATCTTTATTAACACCTGCTGCTTTGAGCATGTCTGCTAATGTTGTATTGGCTTCTAAAGCGGCGATAAGAAATAATTCAGAGGAGATAAAGTCATCTCCGTGCTTTTGTGCCAATTGATCACATAGGTTCAAGTGACGCATTAAGTCACTTGATGGTTGAACGTCTCCTGCCACACCTTGTACTTGAGGCAAACGCCCTAATGCATCTTCAATCTTTTGCTTAAATTGCACCGCGTTAACGCCAAGTGTCGTCAGCAAAGGACGGACTGTGCCACCTTCTTGATTAAATAAGGCACTTAATAGATGAATAGGTTCGATAAACTGGTTTTCACGCCCAAGGGCTAAAGATTGGGCGTCAGCGAGAGCTTGCTGGAATTTATTAGTTAAACGATCCAGACGCATAACACCTCCGATAAATGAGATTAAATTTGCTACTGGATACTAGATGAGGTCTATTTTTAAATATTCAAGTTTTGCATTGAATAATTTTTGTTATATCTGTTAATTTAGAGTAAAACGCTAAACACTAGTTATTTACCCATATCAAAGAAGCCATTCTTCCCGTTTTTCCCTCACGTCGGTAGGAAAAAAATCTGTTTTCATCACTTACCGTGCAAAAATCGCCACCATAAATGGCATTAATCCCTACCGCATTGAGCTTTTTACGGGCTAATAAATAGATATCAGCAAGATACTTTTCATTATGAGACGTAAAAGTAGAAGCTAAATCAGATGATTGATTAACAAACGCCTGTTTAACTTCAGAGCCCACTTCAAATTTTTTTGCACCAATTGCAGGGCCGAGCCACGCTATTATTTCATTAGCAGGACTAATAAATTGACGAACCGTATTTTCAAGAATGCCATTGCATAACCCCCGCCACCCTGCGTGAGCCGCTGCAACTTCTGTTCCCGCTTGATTACAAAATAAAACAGGCAAGCAATCCGCCGTCATAATGGCACAAACTTGCCCTGCTTGATTGCTATACACTGCATCTGCTTGTTTGTTTTTGATTTCACCACCATTAAGATGAAGAACGTGCGTACCATGGACTTGCTCAAGCCACACAGGTTGTTGTGGTAATTGAGCAAGTTCAACAAGGCGCTGGCGATTTTCACTGACGGCTTCAGGGCGATCGTCTACATGGTCGCCAAGATTCAAACTGTCAAAAGGTGGCAGGCTCACACCACCCGCACGGGTTGTGCTACAACTTGATACGCTTTTAGGCTGCGGCCAATCAGGGAAAATCAGTGTGCTCATTACCAGTCCATATTGTCTTTATGAAGTTCAGTATCTGCCTTTAAGGCTTCAATAAGCTTAACCATATCATCAGGTAGTGGTGCATGCCACTCCATTTGAATACCTGAAATTGGGTGATATAAGCGCAGCATTGTTGCATGCAGTGCTTGCCTATCGAAATTACGCATCACTTCTAAAAACTCTTCGGTGGCACCTTTTAATGGGCGAGGACGGCCACCGTATAATTGATCGCCAATTAATGGATGGTTAATATGTGCCATGTGAACACGAATTTGGTGCGTTCTACCCGTTTCTAAACGTAAACGTAGACGCGTGTGTGCTCTAAAATGCTCCATGATGCGGTAGTGTGTGATCGCTGGTTTACCCATTGGGTGAACCGCCATGTGAGTTCTTTTCGTTGGGTGGCGAGAAATCGGCTCTTCAACCATACCACCAGCAGTCATACGACCCACCGCCACCGCTTCATACTCACGCGTAATTTCTCTTAACTGTAAAGACTCGACTAGATGGGTTTGTGCTGGAACGGTTTTTGCGACCACCATTAGTCCAGTGGTGTCTTTATCAAGACGGTGAACAATCCCTGCTCTTGGAACATCAACAATTTCTGGGTAACGGTATAATAAAGCATTTAGGATTGTTCCGTCTGGGTTTCCAGCCCCTGGGTGTACAACTAATCCACGCGGTTTATTAATAATTAGGATATCTTCGTCTTCATAAATAATGTTAAGTGGAATATCCTGAGGTTCCCAACGATTATCTTCTTCAATAAGGGCATCGATTAAAATTTGTTCACTACCTAAAACTTTTTCCTTTGGCTTATTGATAACTTTGCCATTAACCTGCACTCTATCATCTAAAATCCACTCTTTTATGCGTGAACGTGAATAATCAGGGAACAATTCGGCCAAAGCCTGATCTAAACGTTGACCGAGCTGTGATTCAGCGATAGTTGCACTAAGTTGTACTTGTTGAGCCATAAATTAATCTACTTTTTGGTGTTTGTATTTTGACGGCGCTGCCGTTTCATTTAAAATATATGCTATTGTAACTCGAATTTTGCCGGGAGCCTTATGGATAGACTCCCTCGAAACACTCAGAGGATAACCTACACGTGATGATACGTATGAAAAATCTGGTGGCTGCAGCCACGTTGAGCCTGGTTTTAGCTGGGTGCTCCAGCAACCCTGAAGTCAGCCCTGATAGCTCCCCAGCTGAAATCTATGCAACGGGTCAGCAAAAACTACAGGACGGTAACTTTAAAGCTGCCATCAAACAGTTTGAAGCCCTTGATAACCGTTATCCGTTTGGCCCATACGCCCAGCAAGTTCAATTAGACCTGATTTACGCCTATTATAAATCAGCTGAGCTGCCTATGGCGATAGCGGCAATTGACCGTTTCATGCGTTTAAACCCGACCCATCCAAATATTGACTATGTACTTTACATGCGCGGTTTAACCGCTATGGCCTTGGACGATAGTTTACTGCAAGGCTTATTCGGTATCGACCGTTCAGATAGAGACCCTCAGCACGCTCGCGTCGCCTTTAAGGACTTAAGCCAGCTAGTTCGCTACTATCCTAACAGTATGTATGCAAACGATGCTAGCAAGCGCTTAGTCTACTTAAAAGAACGTTTGGCAAAATTCGACCTTTCTGTGGTTGAATATTACAACAAACGAGGTGCTTATGTCGCGGTTGTTAATCGCACAGAACAAATGCTGAAAGATTACCCAGACACTGAAGCAACACGTAATGCCTTGCCATACATGGAAATTGCGTATAAACAAATGGGTTTAAACCAAGAAGCAAATAAAGCCGAAAGTATTATTGTTGCGAACCCACAATAATCTCGAGTTTGATCTAAAACAGCAGCCTCGGCTGCTGTTTTTATTTGTCTGATTGGCTTCCAATCGTTACCGTATTCTTTTACTTTTTTATTTGTATTAATCAATCTTTTAGATTAGCTAAATTTTAACCCAAAAAAAGATCCGACTATTAACCGTACCGATAGCCAACCTAATCAGTCTCCACTAATCCATTCATTTTGGCAATGCTTTTCCTCCCCTTTTTTATACAAAATCACACTTCGGATGCGTGTTGACTCTCCCCTGAATCAGATGTGATCTACATCAATTTTTTATTACTGATAACGCGTATTCTGAATTCATCAAAGACGGAAACAATGAGAGGTAACACTATGATAGTGAACATAACTAGCAAACAAATGGATATTACCCCAGCTATTCGTGAACACATTGACAGCCGTCTAACAAAATTGGATAAGTGGCAAGTTTCCCTGATAAATACGCATATTGTTTTATCAAAAGAGCCACAAGGTTTCATGGTTGATGCAAATATCAAAACAGCGACAGGTAAATTAGTCGCTAGCGCCAAACATGAAGATATGTACGTTGCAATAAATGAACTGATCAACAAACTCGAAAGACAACTCAATAAAGTGCAACATAAAGGAGAATCAAGAAGAGCCAACAATAGTGTAAAAGAAGCGAACCTCGTTACGTTATAATTTTATATTATCTATCAACTTATCTTGAAACTTTGTAAAACGCGCCTGCAATAGGCGCGTTTTTTATGTTTATGATTCTTTTTTATTGACTTCTTATTGCGTATCGGGTTTATTTGAATCAAGTTTATTTAAAGGTATTCACATGAAACGTAATTTTGTTTTCTTTTTCTTCTTTAGCAACTCCTAATTAGGGGCTTTTGTCGTTCAAGAAAGAAAAGAAGACAAAATTAGAAAGCCCCCAACTAGGGGGCTTTTTTTATATCACGACATTACAGGGTGGGCAGGATGGAAAACAGCACTAATTTACTGAAAGTAAGAGAAAAAATAAGCCAGTTAGATAGTGAGCTCCTAAACCTTTTGGCAAAACGCCGTGGGTTTGCGGCAGAAGTTGCGGAAACAAAAATTGATGACAACCGCCCTATTCGTGATAAAGACCGCGAACGTCAGCTTTTAGATGTGTTAATTAATAAAGGTAAGCTACTGGGGCTTGACGGCTTTTATATTACTCGCTTATTTCAGATGATCATTGAGGACTCTGTATTAACCCAACAAGCGATTTTACAAAAGCACTTAAACTTAACACCAAGTGACACTGCCCGTTTTGCTTTTTTAGGCCCCAAAGGTTCTTACTCACATATCGCGGCTCGCCAATATTCGGCCCGCCATTTTGACCAACTCGTCGAATGTAGCTGTAATAAATTCCAAGATATATTTTCATTAGTCGAAAGTGGACAAGCAGAGTACGGTATTTTACCGATTGAAAATACCAGTTCTGGCGCCATTAATGATGTTTATGATTTACTGCAAAATACATCACTCTCTATTGTGGGGGAAATCCGTTTACCCATTAACCACTGTTTGCTTACCACGGGTAATACTGATTTAAGCCTCATTGATACGGTTTACAGTCACCCCCAACCTTTCCAGCAATGCAGCCAATATTTAGCCCAGTTCCCACAGTGGAAAATAAAATATTGCGACAGTACATCAACTGCGATGCAAATGGTGGCGGAGCAAGACTCCCCTAATGTTGCAGCCCTGGGCAGTGAAGCAGGTGGCGCACTGTATAACTTACATGTTGTTGAACACAATTTAGCAAACCAACAAATCAATATGACCCGCTTTATTGTCGTTGCACCACAGTCTATTGAAGTCACTGAACAAGTTCCTGCTAAAACCACGTTATTAATCACCACAGGTCAGCAAGCTGGTGCATTGGTTGATGCGCTAATTATCTTAAAAAATAATAAGATTATTATGAGTAAATTAGAGTCTCGCCCAATTAATGGCAAACCTTGGGAGGAGATGTTTTATGTGGATGTTCATGCGAACTTACGTTCAGATAACCTGCAACAAGCACTCAAAGAACTTTCTGCAATTACGCGCTCAATAAAAGTGTTAGGCTGCTATCCATCTGAAAATATTGTTCCCGTTGAACCTGAAAAAGTAGCACCATAATTAAACGTAAAAAGGCTGCTTAAATAGAAAAGCAGCCTTCATTCAAAATTATACCGTCGTTTCTGACTGGTAGTTAGAATTAACGCGGAAGTAATTCACGAGTTTTTTTAGATGGAATGCTTGTTCATTTAATGAGTCTGCCGCCACAACGGACTCCTCGACTAAGCTAGCATTTTGTTGCGTGGTTAAATCTAACTGCCCTACAGCACTGTTAATTTGTGAAATGCCATCGCTTTCTTCTTGGCTTGCTTGGCCAATTTCTCGTAATAGCGTGTTCATTTCTTTCACACTATCAATCATGCCATGAATTTGTTCTGTCGCTTTCTCTACGAGCTCCATACCTTCTTTGGTTTGCGATGAAGAGTTCTCAATCAGCCCTTTGATATCATTGGCTGATGCTGCACTTTTTTGTGCCAATAAACGTACCTCTCCCGCAACGACCGCAAAACCACGACCATGTTCGCCTGCTCTTGCCGCTTCAACCGAAGCATTTAATGCCAGAATATTGGTTTGGAATGCAATGGAATCAATTAAGTTAATAATATCAGTCATCTGTAATGATGACGAATTAATAGCTCGCATTTTATTCGTCAGCTGATTCATCATTTGACCATTATTCTGCACAACAACGGCCGCTTGTTCCGCTAACATACTTGCTTCATGAGTATGTTCAGTGGTGTTTTTTACTGTTGAGGTAATTTGTTCCATAGAACTTGCTGTCTCTTCAACAGATGCGGCTTGTTCTTCGGTGCGGGCGGCTAAGTTCTGGTTACCTGCCACAATTTGTCCAGCGGCCGCGGAAATACTTTCAGAACCTCTTTGCACCTCTTGAACAATTTCAACTAACTGGCCTTTCATGTCATTCAATGCATTTAATAAAATACCTGTTTCATCTTTTGAATCTACTTTAACGTCTTTCGTTAAATCACCACTCGCAATAGACTGCGCTAAACCAACCGCATTTTCGAGTGGTCGGGTTATCATAATGGTAATAAACCAGCCCATCGCACAACCCGCAGCAATGCTGATCACAGAAAGAATCGCCAGTAAAATTTTATTGCTTTCATAATCGGTATTGACGGTACGCCCAATATCCTGCATTTCTAAATCTTGGATAGCCATTAGCGTTTGAATATGGTCTCGATAATCACGCTGAATGCTAGACGTTTTTACCATCATTTCATCAATAGCCGCTTGACGGTTATTTTCAGAAAGGAATGTATTGATACGAGCGATTGATGCATGAAATTGTTGGCGAATAATTCGCAATTCAGAAAGGACTTCTTTAGAACGATCATCCGTAACATTTTTTTCTAAGCTGTCCATCAATTCATTAATTTTCAATGTAATTTTGGCTAACTCTTCACGTCGCTTATCACTCCCTCGGTCATCAAGTAAAATCAATTCTTGAATACCAATAAATGAATAAAAATTATCCATCATCTGCCCTGCTGTTGAGGCAATGGGGTAACTTTCATACAGAACTTGTTTCATTCCATCATTAGCTCGGTTCATATTGGCCAAAGAAAAGAGTGAGCTCAGGATAATAAGCGTAACAAATCCCCCAAATGCTATCGTTAACTTCATACTAATTTTGAGATTTTTAAAAGACATATGTTTACCACGCTAGCCATCGTTGAATGAGTAATGTTATCGGTAAAATACGTCACATCTTTACCAGATAAATCGATCGATAATTAAATATCAATTTTATAAATCGATTAATTTACCCTTAAATAGAGGAAGATATCTGTTTTAGATTAGAAAGGAGATTTTTCAATAGAAAGCACAGGAAATAAGTAAAATTACTTATTCAAAATAAAATATCGAATTTCGAAGGTCGAAAAAGAAAGATTACCTGAAATAACAAAAAATTAACAGTAAAAAAGCCCTCTACTGCAAACAATACAATAGAAGGCGGGGATAATTACTTACGATTATCGTTGGCGCGTTGCAACAATGACTGGCTTTCTTTCATAAAATGGTGAGCATCTTCGCCGAACCACTCACTAACTTGATTAAACTGGCGAATAAATTCTGCTTTATCTTTATTTTCAAGCATTTCAATAGACTGCCCTAAAAGCTGATGATAACGGCGAATTAATTCTACGTTTTTATCTGAAGACATGATGATATCTGCATACAACTGGGGATCTTGAGCAAATAACCGCCCCACCATCGCGAGTTCTAAACGGTAGATGGGAGATGACAACTCAAGAAGCTGCTGTAAATCGATATCCTCTTTCGCCAAATTTTGCCCATAAGTGAACGTCGTAAAGTGGCGCAATGCTTGGATAAAACTCATGTTTTTATCATGCTCTTGCGCTGAGATTTCTTTCAAACGCGCCCCCCAAACTACTAGCTGTTCAAGGAACCATTGATAAGACTCAGCACCACGGCCATGACAATATGCAAAAACTTGTTTTGCTACGCTGCCAATATCGGGGCCAAACATCGGATGAAGCCCCAGAACTGGCCCTTCATGTGCCGCTAGCATGGCTTCTAATGGTTGTTGCTTGATAGATGCGATATCCATCAAAATAGTGTCTTTATCCAATTTTGGCAGTTGATTAATCACCTGAACAGTTAAGTGGATAGGTACGCTGACCACCACCACACTTGCACCCGCAACAATCGATTCTGCCTGCGGCCAATCATTTTGATTCAGCGTTTTTACTTGGTAACCTGACAACGTCAGAAGACGATGGAATAACCTCCCCATCTTCCCATCTCCACCCACAATAACTATTGGGCCAGCATTCGGGTTGAGTGTCTTGAAACCTTTGTCATTTTCACGTGCGTAAGACTCACGCATGATCCGCCGTAAAATATCCTCAATCAGATCAGGCGGGATCCCCATACGTTCTGCTTCGGCGCGCCGAGCCGCTAGCATGCTCGACTCACGCTCAGGTACATAAATTGGCAACCCATGTAAGCTTTTGACTTCGCCAACTTCCGCCACAAGTTGCAACCTTTTGGCTAGTAAATCCAATAAGGATTTATCAACCGCATCAATTTGGTCCCGTAAATGGGATAACTCAACAGACATACTAATACCTTGATCAGCTCACTTTGCTCAATTTCTGCGTGCGTTGTTCAAGCACAGGCAATAATGCCTGATGTAAATGACGCAATACAGTCTCTGTTGTCTGCCAGTTAATGCAGGCATCTGTTACAGAAACGCCGTACTGCATCGCATCGCGTGGCTGTTCAGATGTTTGGTTGCCTTCATTAATATGGCTTTCCAGCATAATACCTGTAATTGACTCATTACCATTAACAATTTGTTCGATAATTGAATCAACCACCAGTGGCTGACGGCGGTAATCTTTATTTGAGTTACCATGACTGCAATCCACCATTAGGGATGGTTCCAGCCCCGCTTTACGCATTTCAGCTTCACACGCCGCGATATCTTCTGCGCTGTAGTTGGGTGTTTTACCACCGCGTAAAATCACATGACCATTGCTGTTGCCTTTGGTGTGCAATAAGCAAACTTGGCCCGATTGGTTAATTCCCATGAAACGATGTGGCATTGCAGCCGCTTTCAATGCATTAATTGCGGTAGATAAACTACCATCAGTCCCATTTTTAAACCCTACAGGCATTGAGAGTCCTGATGCCATTTCACGGTGGGTTTGTGATTCAGTGGTTCTTGCACCAATTGCAGACCAGCTGAATAAATCCCCTAAGTATTGTGGGTTATTTGGGTCTAATGCTTCAGTTGCCAGTGGCAGCCCCATATTGACTAAGTTAGTCAATAAGTCGCGAGCAATATGAAGGCCTTTTTCCATTTGGAATGAACCATCCATAAATGGATCACTTATTAAGCCTTTCCAGCCCACAGTTGTCCGTGGTTTTTCAAAATACACACGCATCACAATATATAAGCTATCACTTAACTCTTCGGCTAATTTTTGTAGGCGTTCACCATATTCAATCGCAGCATCCACATCATGGATTGAGCAAGGACCACATACCACGAGTAAGCGAGGATCACGTTGATGGATAATATCCGCAATAACTTGACGCGATGTCGCAATGGCATGCAGGTTGCTGTGACTCAGCGGATATTTCTCTTTCAGACTCTCAGGAGTGATTAATACCTGCTCGTCTTGAATATTCACATTGTTGAGTACATCTTTTTGCATGATCATTTTTTACCTACTTAATTAGCTTATATTTGCTTGGTTTATTGTTTACATATTGTGTTTGAGTGCATGGGTAATAACATACCATGCATCGTAAACAATTCAATCCATTTATGTAAAATATTTCCACACCAGTAAACAATAATTTACACCAAATTAACTAACTGATAAATAATTAATTTAACAAAAAATAAACATTAAAATAATTTAAATTAGAACTGTGATGCATTTTATTGTAAATATTTATTTACGATTAATGAATTAATTT
>NZ_JAMPQD010000040.1:0-13718 GCF_028482245.1 Providencia sp. PROV129 | reverse complement strand
ATCGGGATAATTCTATTTATCTCCTTCCTCTAGCACGAATAATTTAGAGGAACCTTTGAAAGGCAAGTTAGTTAAAACCTAAAACCTAAAAAATTGAAATCAAGGTTCGGATAACAATAAGGTTTATAAATTCCACTGATATTGCGGCCAATTATTTTCATTGGCGGCTTGGAGAAGTCGGTGGTCGCCGTTGACAATAAATGTTTCGTCGGCGAATTGGCACATCGGGAGGTCGTTAGCAGAGTCGGTGTAGAAGTATACATACGCATCGGTGATTGGCTGGTGGCGAACCCAATTCATAAGGCGTTTAACCTTACCTTCCTTAAAGGTTGGAATACCATCAATTTCGGTCGTATAGCAGCCATTTTGCTGCTTAATATCAATGCCCATGGCGACATCGGCATTGAGTTGAGCCGCGATCTTTTTGACAATAAATGAAACGGTTGCAGAGATCACAATAATCGGGATCCCCTTGGCGCGGTAGCGGGCGATCGTTTGACTCGCTTCAGGGTAGATCTTTGGTAAAACCACGCTTTGCACGAAATCATCCAGCCAGATATCCACTTGTTCCGTTTTGATATTAGCGAGGGTTTGCAGGTTAAAATGCAGGTAAGTCGGCATATCCAAAGTGCCTGCATTATACTGCGCCATCATGGCTTTATCGGCTTCCACAAACTGCGGGTCACTGATGATTTGCTTATCCCACAGGTATTGTGTCCACAATACGCTGCTATCCCCTTGAATCAACGTATCATCTAAGTCAAAAATGGCTAATTGGTTTTGCATTATATTCCTATCGTATGATTAGCTAAGTGCGCAAATTTCATTTTTATTAAACATTAACTTAAGGCGGGTGCCAGGTTCAAATAAACGTTCAGAAGAGCGATTGAGTAGGTCGACGGTCATATTTCCTACAGGGGTATTCACGCTATAACGAATAATATTGCCAAGCAACTGATGATCTAAAATCACGGCATCCACAGGGTGAGAAATATGTGTACCGTATTGGCGACCCGCTTCTTTCACATAAATAGATTCAGGGCGGATGGCGAGTGTACCCTGTAAATTTAACCCTAACATGGTATTGGCTTTGTGAGCATCCACCAAATTGTAGTGCCCCATAAAACGAGCAACAAACTCGTTCGCTGGCTGGGTATAAATATTCTCTGCCGTATCACTTTGTACGATCTGCCCTTTATTCATCAAAAAGATCCTATCAGACATGATCATCGCTTCGTCTTGGTCATGGGTGACAAAAATCGTCGTTAGCCCAAGTTCCCGCTGAATATGTCGAATTTGCTGGCGCAAATGCTTACGAATGCGTGCATCAAGGGCGGATAACGGCTCGTCGAGTAATAAAATTTGCGGTTTCATTACTAGCGCCCTTGCTAGTGCCACGCGTTGGCGCTGTCCGCCTGACAATTGGTGGGGAAATTGCTGCTCTTTACCTTGCAATTCAACTAGTTCGATTACTTCTGCAACGGCTTTGGTTCTTTCGTTGCTATCGATTTTACGTATTTTTAAGCCGAAGGCGATATTGTCTGCGACGGTCATATTGGGGAATAGCGCATAGCTTTGAAACACCATGCCCACACCGCGTTGTTGGGCAGGTTGGTGGGTAATATTTTTGTGGTTAATATAAAGCTCACCACTATTAGGTTGCTCAAGGCCTGCAATACAGCGTAATAACGTTGATTTCCCGCAACCACTTGGCCCTAATAGGGTGATAAATTCGCCTTTTTCAATGGTAAATTGAATATCGGCGAAGACCTGATTTGACCCGAAAGATTTCGTTAAGTTTTCAGCAATAACATAGCTCATCATTCATCTCCTGAACGATTTAAACGCATTGCTAACCACGTCAGCAATAACGTAAATAAGAAGTAAGACATCACTAGTGCAGAAGTGAAGTGCCCACTGGTTTGGCGCATATTGAACAAGTAGATTTGCAAGGTCTCATAACGTGTTCCCACTAAAATATTGGCAAACACAAACTCACCCATCAAAAATGAAAATGAAATTAATAATGAAACCAACATGCCTTTGCGAATATTTGGCAGCACAATCATCATGAAAGCATTAAAGGTATTTGCCCCCAGCAAATGTGCCGCATCCATTAGGTCATGTAAGTTAATCCCTTGAAAACTATTGGCGAGGGCGCGGTACATAAATGGCAGTGTGATGGTGAAATAGGTGCCAATTAAGATCCATGGAGTGCCCACTAACATAAATGGTTCATCCGCGAAAATTTGCAATAAACCGACGGACGACACCACGGGGGGGATCGCAAAAGGGAGGATAATCAATAAATCCATTAGCCCTTTTAGCTTGGGAAAGCGATAAAACACAGCAAATGTCATCGGTAAAATGACCAAGGTACTGATTAACAGCGTGCCAAAACAGATAATCAACGAACGGCCAAATGCCATTAAAAACCGCGGGTCTTGCCACAATTGCAGATACCATTTAATGGACAAAGCATCGGGTAACACGGTTGCGCCCCAAGAACTGGCGATGGAATACACAAACGTAGCAATAATAGGCAGTGCTAATAAGCTGGCAACACTGATTAGCACTAACTTATGAAACCATAATCCAGAGTTCTTATTGGTTATTATAGGGCTAATCACATTGTTATTTTGCATGGTAGCTCCGCTTGATTAACCAATGATGGATACCCGTGATAAACCCTAAGATAGCGATAAGTAGGACGGATAACGCCGCCGCCATATTTGGCTCGAGGAATAAATCACCAGACACTAAACTGGCAATACGGATGGTCACAAGGTTGTAGTTACCGCTGGTTAACGCATAGGTACTGGCGTACGCACCCATCGCATTGGCAATTAAGATAATAAAAGTGCCAAGTAAAGCTGGGGAAAGCACTGGAATAGCGACTTTCAACCAATAGGTTAATTTGCTGGCCCCCATGGTTTTTGCCGCATCTTCCCACTCAGGTTTGAGGGCATCAAAGGCAGGGTAGAGCAACAATACACCGAGTGGAATTTGAAAATAGACATAAAGCAGCATTAACCCGCTGGCGCTGTAGATATTAAAATCTTCGATAATCCCCCACGCTTTGAGCTGCAAAGTGATTGCGCCATTAAAGCCCAAAATAATGATAAACGCGAAGGCCAGCGGAACGCCGCTAAAGTTACTTGCCATGGTGGTGAATGAAATCATCATTCGGCGCACCTTGCCTTGCATCTTGTAGATAGAAAAGGCGGTAACACTAGCGATAAACAAACCGATCATGCTACAAATCAACGATAACCATAAGGTATTTTCGAAGGCTTGCAGGTAAAAATCATTGGTAAACACATCAAAGTAATTACCTAAGGACCAGGCTTCTTCATAGATAAAACTGTTGATAAACACCCAAATCATCGGGGCGAGTTGAAATAGGCCAAACAATACAAAAAAGGGCAACAAGAGTAATGCTGCGCGCCAGTGAAAACGGGCAAAGGTTTTTTTTAACATGGCCATTTTCCCCAGCTTTGGTTGGGCTTGCTCGTAGGGCGCAGTCAGGTCAGCCATCATGGATCTCCTTGTAATAGCGCATCACACACAGGCTTGTCGAGCGGATCGATACCCAATAAACGGCATACTGTGCCACAAATGTCAGTTTGCTGAATATCACAAGGCTGATGGGCAAATTTTGAACCCATAACAAACAGCGGAACCCAGCACTCTTCGGGGAGTGTACCGCCATGGCTACGGTCATTGTTCATACCATGGTCACTAGTGACAAGAATTTGATAGCCTTGCTCAATCCATGTTGGGATGTAATTCGACAAAATAATATCGGCATGGCGAGCTGCATTGCGGTATTGCGGTGAATCAAACCCGAACTTGTGCCCTGTATCGTCAATGTTCATCGGGTGAATCAACAAGAAGTCAGGATTAAATTGGTTACGCAAATACTCTGCATCCAGCAAGAGATGGTCATCGGGGTAGCTGTCTGCTTGGTAAAAACAGCCGTGCTGAATAGTGAGCAATTCATCGTGCGTAAAGCGGTCGCGAGTCGCCACGAATGGTGCGCGGTTATATAGCTCGCTCACCCAATAATAAGCGGCAGCTGCTGTGGTTTTGCCTGCAAGACGTGCGAGAGAGAAAATGCTGTCAAAGTGGGATAAACGTATAACCTCATTGTTGACGATCCCGCTTTTCACTGGCGGCACACCTGTTAAAATGCATTCATACAACGGGCGGGACATGGAAGGGAGTTCGCATTCCAATTGATAAAGTGTTGCGCTATCGGCTTTGATAAGTCCATTGAGATAGCCCATACACTGATGGGCTACTGAATAATTTAAGCCGTCTAGGACAACAAGTATGACTTTTTCAGACATCAGACTTTTATTCCTAAATTCAACAAATTCAATTACTGCTGGTGGATCAGAACTTGTTGTTGCCACATTTTTGGTAAATTACGCGATGATTTTTCCCAGCCGTCAGCATCTTTGATTGGCTGAACATTTTTATACTGTTCTTCTGGTAGTAATTTTGCTTTAACATCATCAGGTAATGTCAGATATTGGGCACGAATTGGACGAGCATAGCCTTCTGCCAGGTTCAACTGACCTTTATCACTGAAAATAAATTCACGTGCTAACTTGGCCGCATTTGGGTTTTTTGCAAATTTATTGATGATAGTGGTGTAGCCAGAGATCACTGAACCATCGGATGGAATGACAACAGTAAAACGATCTCGGTTGATCTGATCGCGATAATTCAAGGCGTTAAAGTCCCATAAGATCCCAACTTCCACTTCCCCTTTTTCAATATTTGCAACGGTAGGGTCATTGACTGATAGGCGCTTTTGCTTAGCTAACTCAGCAAACAATTCAATGGCAGGTTTAAGGTTATTTTCATCACCACCGCGGGCAAATGCAGCGGCTAAAACGGCATTGTTGGCTTGTGCTGCAATGCCAACATCACCTACAGTGACTTTGTATTTGCCTTTTAATAAGTCATCCCAACTTTTTGGTGCATCTTTAACTAAGTCATTATTAATCATAAAGGCAATTGAACCGGTATAGGCTAATGCCCAGTGGCCATCTTTATCTTTTGCCCAATCAGGAATTTGTGACCATGTGGTGGGTTTATAAGGCTGGGTAACTCCTTTTTGTACCGCTACAGGGCCAAACGATGCGCCTACATCACCAATATCTGCCGTTGCGTTATTTTTTTCGGCGGCAAATTTGGCAATTTCTTGTGCGGAACTCATATCCGTATCTTGGTGTTTTAAGCCATATTGCGTGGCTAAATCTTGCCAAGTTCCTTTCCAGTTTGCCCAAGAATCAGGCATCCCAACGCTGTAAACTTGCCCTTCTTTTTTCGCTGCATTGATTAACTCTGTTAAATTAGCATCAGCAGCAAATGTCATACTGGATGCGGTCAGTGATAGTAAAATCGCAGGAACGATAGCTTTCATTGTTTTCTCACTTTTGAGGAACGGTGAACCAGATTGGTTACTGAGCATCCTAATTTTAATAAGTGACAGTGAATTGACCGTTTTATGACAGTTTTTAGACATTTTAAGGGATGAATTGTCTAAAAACTGTCAAAATTGACAGAGATAGGAAATGAAACAAACGTTTGAATGACATTGTGTCAAAGAAGTGTATTGTGTGATTCGAGACTGATTTTTTATCGACAACCTTTTTATCAACAACAAAAAGCCAAAAAAGATAGAGAAAATGAATAAATTAACGTTAGTAGGAACAGAAAGTGGCTGGTGGTTCGTCTGTTTCGCTGGTCGATTGTGGTTACCGAAAGGGGATATTCCACGCGGCAGTGCTAAAGACTATTCATTAGAAGGTAAAAGTGCGACGCCAATCGGTGAATGGCAAGGGGAAATTGTCTGGCTGATCGCAGAAAAAATGCCATCAGATATGGCGTCTCCGCGGGTTGTTGCAGCGCAAGATGAAGGCTTATTCCGCCTAGCTGGGCGCGGCGTACAACTGGCTGAATTCTATCGTTCCCACCGCTATTGTGGTTACTGTGGTACGGCAATGCGCCACAGTGCAACAGAATGGGCGTGTTTGTGTGATCATTGCCATGAGCGTTATTACCCACAAATTGCTCCTTGTATTATCGTAGGGATCCGTCGTGATGACCATATTCTCTTGGCGCAGCACCGTCGTCATTCCCAAAACCCATTATTTACCGTATTAGCAGGTTTTGTTGAGGTGGGTGAAACATTAGAAGAAGCCGTTATGCGCGAAGTCATGGAAGAGAGCCAGATAAAAGTGAAAAATATTCGCTATGTCTCTTCACAGCCATGGCCTTTCCCTCATTCCTTAATGATGGGCTTTCTTGCGGATTATGAGAGCGGTGATATTCAGGTTGATCCAAACGAGTTAGTCAGCGCAAATTGGTATCATTACAATGACTTACCGCTTATCCCTCCAGGGGATACTATCGCAAGGCGCTTAATTGAGGACACAGTAGCGTTGTGTCGTCAAAGTGAGTACGAATCGGACAAGTAGCAGTGCGCTGATATTGTTGCCTTTTACATGTTACAATAGCCATCTTTGCTTATAGCCATTTGCGGCGGCCACTAATAATAATGGAGTAAATAATGACTGAGTTAAAAAATGACCGCTATCTACGTGCTCTGCTACGTCAGCCTGTAGATGTGACCCCGGTATGGATGATGCGTCAAGCGGGGCGTTATTTGCCTGAATACAAAGCAACGCGCGCCGAGGCTGGTGATTTTATTGCGCTGTGCAAAAATACTGAGCTTGCGTGTGAAGTGACATTGCAGCCATTACGTCGTTTCCCATTAGACGCCGCAATTTTATTCTCTGATATCCTAACTATTCCTGATGCCATGGGACTTGGACTGTATTTTGAAACAGGCGAAGGTCCACGTTTTCAAAAGCCTATCTCCTCTGTGGCGGATGTAAAAAACATCCCAATTCCCGATCCTGAAATGGAGCTGGGGTATGTGATGGATGCTGTTCGTGCCATTCGTAAAGCCCTTGAAGGGAGCGTGCCACTAATTGGTTTCTCTGGAAGCCCATGGACATTAGCTACTTACATGGTAGAAGGCGGTAGTAGTAAAGCCTTCACTAAAATCAAAAAAATGATGTATGAAGACCCGAACACACTGCATTTATTATTGGATAAACTGGCGGATAGCGTCATTTTATACTTAAATGCGCAAATTCGTGCGGGCGCACAATCCATCATGATTTTTGATACATGGGGTGGTGTATTAACTAAACGTGATTATTTACAGTTCTCTTTGAACTATATGCATAAGATCATTGATGGATTAATTCGTGAAAACGATGGCCGTCGTGTGCCAGTTACCTTGTTCACCAAAGGTGGCGGGCAGTGGTTAGAAGAAATGGCTGCAACTGGTTGTGATGCATTAGGCCTTGATTGGACAACAGAAATTGCCGATGCGCGCCGCCGTGTTGGCGATAAAGTTGCGCTGCAAGGTAATATGGATCCGTCTATGTTGTATGCGCCACCTGCACGTATTGAAGACGAAGTGCAAAATATCCTGTCTGGTTTTGGTCACGGCGAAGGGCATGTTTTCAACTTAGGTCACGGCATCCATCAGGATGTGCCACCTGAGCATGCAGGCACATTTGTTGATGCGGTTCACCGTTTCTCTCGCCAATATCATCAGTAGTCATCATTTCTTGATGTTCTTGATTTGTGGTGTATTTATAGAACCTTGTAAGTACACCATTATCATCTATGATTAAGAATAATTAAGTATCGAAGCATTGGATGCGCTATGGTTTTAGATACTCAACAGCTACGAAAAGAACAAACTAACCAAGCCTCAAAAATCATTTTGCAGGATGAGTTTCCATCATTGAAACTGATTGGTGGGGCGGATGTGGGCTTTGAACAACAAGGCACAATTACTCGTGCAGTGATCGTTGTGCTGTCTTGGCCACAGTTAGAACTCGTTGAGTATCAGATAGCACGAATCCCGACTCAGTTGCCTTATATACCTGGGTTACTTTCTTTTCGTGAAGTGCCTGGTCTAATGGCTGCGTGGGAAAAAATACAGCACAAGCCTGAATTAGTCCTCGTGGATGGGCAAGGTATTGCTCACCCAAGGCGCTTTGGCGTGGCTTGCCATTTTGGTTTACAGGCCAATGTTGCAACGATAGGCGTTGCAAAAAGTCGTTTATGTGGTGATGCAGCTGAATTAGGCGACTCTCCCGAAAGTGTTCAGCCATTAATGGCAGGGAAAAATCAACTCGGTTGGGTATTGCGGAGCAAAAAACGCTGCAAACCATTATATGTTTCGCCGGGGTATAAAGTCGGTTTTTCGTCTTCCTTATCGTGGGTTAAGCAGTGTCTAAAGGGTTATAGGTTGCCTGAACCAACACGTTTTGCTGACGGAATTGCATCAAATCGAACGTTTTTTAAGCGAATGAATGAGAAAATCAGCTAATTATCAGCAAAATATGTGGCATTGACAGATTTTCAGGTAAACTGCGAAGTATTAAGATTGATGAGTCAGAAATTATGTTAAGAAATCCCATTCATTTGAGGTTGGAAAAATTAGAAAGCTGGCAACATACAACTTTCATGGCAAGTTTATGTGAAAGAATGTATCCCAACTTTCAGATGTTTTGTCAGCAAACTGAATTTGCCGATGCAAAAGTTTATCGTTCCATCCTTGATTTAGTTTGGGAAACTTTGGTCATTAAAGATAGCAAAGTCAATTTCGACAGTCAGTTAGAGAAATTAGAAGAAATTATCCCATCAGCAGATGATTTCGATATGTATGGTGTGTATCCAGCTATTGATGCCTGTATTGCATTAGGTGAAATCATTCACTCAAAATTGAGTGGGGAAACCCTTGAGCACGCAATATTGGTTAGCGAAGCCTCCATTCGTACGGTTGCCATGCTCGAAATGACTCAAGCAGGGCGGGAAATGACAGATGAAGAACTTAAAGAAATTCCTGCGATTGAAGAAGAGTGGGATATCCAGTGGGACATTTTCCGTTTACTGGCAGCTTGTGAAGAGCGCGACTTAGAGTTAATTAAAGGATTAAAATCTGACCTTCGCGAAGCGGGGGTGAGCAATATAGGTATTACTTTAGGCTAATTTTTACGCTTTCGTTATCGAAAACGTGACTTAGCGCAGTAATGCTGAGTACTAAGACTTCACATTTGCCCCTACTCTGGTCTACATTTAGGGGCGAGAAGAAGTGGCTATCGGGGGCGTGTATCAGGGGCTGTCAATTTGGCATATCCGACGCACTCGATGCTTTGCAAACGATAAACACACTGTGTAAGGATAATTTATGAACAAGACTGAATTAGTTGATGCTATCGCAGAATCAGCAGACCTGACCAAAGTTCAGGCAAAAGCAGCTTTAGAATCTACTCTGAATGCTATTTCTGAAACGCTGAAAAAAGGTGACAGTGTACAACTGGTCGGTTTCGGTACTTTTAAAGTTAGCCACCGTGCTGCTCGTACTGGTCGTAACCCACAAACTAAAGCAGAAATCCAAATTCCTGCGACAACTGTACCAGCTTTCTCTGCCGGTAAAGCACTGAAAGAAGCTGTAAAATAAGTACATTGTATACTCGAATTATCAGAGGGGGTAAGAAACTACCCCTTTTGTTTATTCAAAAAGGGTTGCTGGTATTGGGAGCTCTCTCAATGCTAAGCGCCTGTTCCTCGAATGCACCAAAGCTTCCAGAGTTTAGTGCAAGTGGTTTTATTGCCGATGATGGCGTCATTCGTATGTGGCGGCTGAATGATGCAAAAAGCCAACCCCTTGTCCTGATGATGGTTTACAGTCCTTATAAAGGCACTGATACTTCCGTTAATTTCTTCGAATACCGTTCTGGTAATCTCTGGCAAATTCGCAGCCAAATCTTGAACCAAAAAGGTGGCGATATTACGGAACAATTACGCTTCGATAAAAATAATGATGTTATTTTTATGCAGCGTGCTCAGGATGGTACTAAAACACCTCTTTCTACCGATGAAATCACGCGTTGGCGCTTTGAAGCAGCTCGGGTACTTGAGACCAACACCGCGCTTATCGTGGGTGGCGTTAAACTTTATCAAGGGCGTTGGCAGCAAGGTAAAGTGACGACTTGCGAAGGTGATGTGAGAGACGTGACTTTCGAACCATATGCTGAAAACTGGTTACAAAGCCGTGCGAAAGTGTGGCATTCTCAGCTGAATTTGGCGTGGTTGGAGTCTTCCGAGGGAAATCAGCTTTTGATGGTGGCGGATACGGATTTTTGCCGCTGGCAGCCTTCTAAAGATAGCTTATAAATAATCGCTCGTCGTCTTTCAATCCATAGCGTTGTTGGCTGCTCTCAGCTACTTAGGTCACATACTTATGTATGCTCCCTAAGATATCTTCGCTTGCCGCCTAGCTCTGAATTGAAATACTTAGAGCCATTGGCTGTGTGAAGGTTAAAGGCAAAACTTAAAAAGTAAAAAGCTGATAAAAGTTTCCTCTTACCAGCTTAGAGAATAGTTTGATTCTTTGTATTAGTTACTTAATACGTGCGATGGCGCGGTAACCGATGTCGTTGCGATAGAAGCTATCATCCCAGTGAATATCTTTTGCAGCCTCATACGCTTTAGCTTGGGCTTTAGCAATATCATCACCTAATGCTGTGACACACAGCACACGACCACCGGCAGTGACAACCTCACCTTCTTTCAGGCGTGTCCCTGCATGGAAAACCTTGCTGTCAGTCGTCTCAGTCGTAGGTAATCCAGAAATAATATCACCATTACGGTAATCACCAGGGTATCCACCTGCTGCAATGACTATACCTAGAGCAGGGCGCTCATCCCATAGAGAGTCTTTACCTGCTAGCTCCCCTTTCGCGCCAGCTAGGCACAGAGCAACCAAATCCGACTGTAGGCGCATCATGATTGGTTGAGTTTCAGGATCACCAAAACGGCAGTTAAATTCGATAACTTTTGGATTGCCCGCTTTATCAATCATTAACCCTGCGTATAAGAAGCCTTGGTAACGATTACCTTCCTGATCCATGCCTTTAACAGTAGGATAAATCACTTGCTGCATCACACGTTGATGAATTTCATCTGTGACAACCGGAGCGGGAGAGTAAGCCCCCATTCCGCCTGTATTGAGGCCCGTATCACCATCACCAACACGTTTATGGTCTTGGCTAGTGGCCATTGGGATGACATTCTCACCATCGACCATCACGATAAAGCTGGCTTCTTCACCATCAAGAAACTCTTCAATCACAATACGGTGTCCAGCATCGCCAAAGGCATTGCCTGCTAACATATCTTGCACAGCGTCTTTTGCTTCTTGAAGTGTCATCGCGACAATAACACCTTTGCCCGCCGCTAAGCCATCAGCTTTAATCACGATAGGTGCGCCGACTTTATCTAAATACGCTAACGCGGGTTCCACTTCTGTGAAATTTTCATAAGCCGCAGTCGGAATATGATGGCGAGCTAAAAAGTCCTTAGTAAATGCTTTTGAACCTTCAAGTTGTGCAGCCCCTTTTGTTGGGCCAAAAATTGTTAAGCCTGCCGCTTTAAATGCATCGACAACGCCAATCACTAAAGGGGCTTCAGGACCGACAATCGTTAAATCGATTTGTTTTTCTTTGGCGAACTGCAGCAGGCCATCAATATCAGTAGCAGAAATATTCACATTTTCGATAGCAGACTCAAGTGCTGTTCCTGCGTTACCTGGTGCAACATAAACTTTTTTTGCTAAAGGCGATTGCGCTGCTTTCCACGCTAATGCATGTTCACGGCCACCACCGCCAATAATTAATATATTCATGAATAATCTCCTAATAATTAGTGACGGAA
Source organism: Providencia sp. PROV129 (assembly GCF_028482245.1). NCBI lineage: Bacteria > Pseudomonadati > Pseudomonadota > Gammaproteobacteria > Enterobacterales > Morganellaceae > Providencia > Providencia sp. PROV129. The sequence continues at coordinate 1,898 of NZ_JAMPQD010000040.1, read as the reverse complement.
ATGGCGCATATTAGTGAAAATCATCGCAATACCATGTTCATTTGCCGCAGCAATGACTTCTTCGTCACGAATTGAGCCACCTGGTTGAATAACACAAGTTACACCAACGGCGGCAGCCGCATCGATACCATCGCGGAATGGGAAGAAAGCATCTGAGGCCATCGCACAGCCTGCAACTTCTAAACCTTCATCGGCCGCTTTGATCCCCGCAATTTTAGCTGAGTACACACGGCTCATTTGGCCTGCACCAATCCCGATGGTCATGTCATTTTTAGAATAAACAATCGCATTTGACTTAACGAATTTCGCGACTTTCCAGCAGAATAAGGCATCTTTTAGTTCACGTTCAGTAGGTTGGCGTGTCGTAACAACGCGTAGTTCTTCTTTTTCTACCATGCCTAAATCACGGTCTTGGACTAATAAACCACCGTTAACACGTTTGAAATCTAAGCCTGCAACGGGTTTATTCCATTCACCGCAAACAAGTACGCGAACATTTTGTTTGGTTTCAAGAATCGGTAATGCATCATTTGCTACTGAAGGTGCAATAATGACTTCAACAAATTGACGTTCAATAATAGCTTGTGCAGTTGTTTTATCTAACTGACGGTTAAACGCGATGATACCGCCGAACGCAGAGGTTGGGTCAGTTTTGAATGCATTATCATAAGCTGTATGAATATCTTTGCCGATAGCGACACCACAAGGGTTCGCGTGTTTTACAATCACACAGGCAGGCTCATCGAATGACTTCACACATTCCAGAGCAGCATCGGTATCGGCGATATTATTATAAGAAAGCGCTTTGCCTTGAATTTGCTGAGCGGTTGCAATCGATGCTTCTTTTGGGTTTTCTTCTATATAGAAAGCGGCATCTTGGTGGCTGTTTTCGCCATAACGCATATCTTGTTTTTTGATAAAGTTTAAATTCAATGTGCGAGGGAAACGACCAGAAGGCTGCGTGGTATCACCATAATAAGGGGCAACTAACTCGCCAAAGTAGTTCGCTATCATGCTGTCGTAAGCGGCGGTGTGTTCAAACGCTTTTATGGCCAAGTCAAAACGGGTTGCCCAATTCAGCGAATTTTGGTGATCATCCATTTCATCAATAATAGTTTGGTAGTCATTGCTGTTGACTACGATCGCAACGTCTTTATGATTTTTAGCCGCAGAGCGCACCATGGTTGGGCCTCCGATATCGATATTCTCAACTGCATCTTCTAGTGTGCAGTTTGGTTTTGCTACTGTTTGAGCAAAAGGGTATAAATTCACAACAACCATATCAATAGGCGAAATATCATGTTCTTGCATGATTGCGTCATCAGTGCCACGACGCCCTAAAATGCCACCATGAACTTTCGGGTGCAACGTTTTTACGCGGCCATCCATCATTTCAGGGAATCCCGTGTAATCTGAAACTTCAGTCACGTTAAGACCTGATTCTGCGAGGAGTTTCGCAGTACCGCCAGTTGATAGAAGTTCAACACCACGTTCGGAAAGCGCTTTAGCGAATTCAACAACCCCTGTTTTATCAGACACACTAAGCAGGGCACGACGAATAGGACGAAGCAGTTGCATGAGATAGATCCCTTGGATTTGAATAAATAAGGCAATACGAATATCAATGAGTGAAAAGCCACTGGCTTTTCTTATATACCTATTTATAAAAGCGGAATTTGATTGCTTCTTCAATAGCGATATATAAGTCACTAACAATTTCAGAACATAAAAACAAAATCAATGCTGAAATTTCGCGCTAATTGTAACGCAAACGTTTGCGTAATGCGCGATAAATTTTAAATTATTTTCGCTTTGTGGATAACTTGGTGGATAAGTCAGTATAAGTAGGGGTTTTGCTGTGGAATGCAGCAGTTGAATAAAAAAATGCAAAAAAGGGG
>NZ_JAMPQD010000039.1:0-18241 GCF_028482245.1 Providencia sp. PROV129 | reverse complement strand
ATAGCTCCGATTGCCGCCTTCTTGTAATTTGAATTATTTAGCGTAATTCAGCGTGTTGTTTTAGGGTGTTATGAAAAGAATTCATAAGTTAGATAGGTGAACTGCAAGTGTGTTGAGTTTTTGTATAGTTGTAATGAATAGAATAGATTAGGCATAAACAATATTTATGGAAAAGGAAGACTTTTGGATAGCCAGCTTGAAGTGACTGCAAAGCACTCTAATGTAGTGAGAATTTTACAGGTTACTGATACGCATCTGTTTGCTGATACAGAAAACACCCTTTTAGGTGTAAATACGTATCGAAGCTATCAGGCGGTACTTGATGCTATCGCAGCACAAAATCTCCCAATTGACTTGATCGTTGCGACAGGGGATTTGGTTCAAGACCAATCACCAAAAGCTTATCAACACTTTGCAAAAGGCATCGAACGTATTCCTGCACCTTGTGTTTGGCTCCCTGGAAATCACGATTATCCTCCTGCAATGGTCGAAAGCCTGCGAGTGGCTGGGATTTCGAGTGCGAAGCAAATCTTGATTGGTGACGAGTGGCAAATTCTTATGCTGGACAGCCAATTGCAAGACGTCCCTCACGGAGAGCTTTCTGAGCAGCAATTGGAATGGATGAAAGTGAGTTTAGATGCGGAACCACAACGCACTACATTAGTGATGCTGCATCATCACCCTCTGCCATCGGGCTGTACATGGCTTGATCAGCACAGTTTAAGAAACTCACATATCTTAGCGGATTATTTAAAAAATTATCCGAACGTGAAAGCGATGCTTTGCGGGCACATTCATCAGGAAATGGATGAAAATTGGCATGGAATTCGTTTATTAGCGACCCCATCGACTTGCGTGCAATTTAAGCCGCACTGTACGAACTTTGCATTAGATACTGTTGCGCCTGGTTGGCGATACCTTGAATTAAGCGTGAACGAAAAAGGGCAAAGGCATATTACGACAACGGTGCATCGCTTAGAGACACGTGAGTTTAGCCCTGATCTAGACTCAGACGGTTATTAATTCACTATGGCCACGTTACTTTACATTCATGGCTTTAATAGCTCGCCTTTATCAGCAAAAGCGACTCACTTAAAACAATGGATTGGGGTCAATTATCCACACATTGATATGATTGTTCCTCAATTACCCAATTTCCCTGCGCAAGCCGAAGCGATGTTGGATGAGATTATTCAACAGCATCGTCATGAGCGCATTGGTTTAGTTGGCTCATCGCTTGGCGGTTATTTTTCGATTTGGTTTTCAGAGCGTTATCACCTTCCCGCAGTGGTAGTCAACCCTGCTGTACGCCCGTTTGACTTGCTGAAAGACTATTTGGGTGTCAATATTAATCCCTATACTCATGAACAATATGTTCTGGAACCAAAACATATTGGCGAGCTAAAATCACTGCATATTGAACAGCTTTCTGCATCTCATCGAATTTGGCTGTTACAACAAATGGGTGACGAAGTACTTGATTATCACGAAGCTGTTACCTATCTTTCAAAGTGTAAACAGACTGTGGAACCTGACGGTAATCATGCCTTTACTGGTTTTGACGCTTACTTTTCTCAAATTGTCCATTTTCTTCAATTAGTAGAGAAATAGTGCTAAAACGCATGAACACTGTTATTATCACCAGTAACTCACTGATTGAATAGTTCAATTAACCACCAATTACCGCAGAATGACAACATGACTCAATCTAGTTATAACGCAGAGGCTATTGAAGTCCTCAGTGGTTTGGAGCCTGTTCGCCGTCGTCCAGGGATGTATACCGATACCTCGCGGCCGAACCATTTGGCTCAAGAAGTAATTGATAATAGTGTCGACGAAGCGCTTGCTGGGCACGCGGGGCACATTGAAGTTATTTTATACGCAGATCAATCCCTTGAAGTGATTGATGACGGGCGCGGAATGCCAGTCGACATTCACCCAGAAATGAAAGTCTCCGCAGTTGAATTGATTTTAGGTCAGTTGCACGCAGGAGGAAAATTCTCTAATAAAAACTACCAATTTTCAGGTGGTTTGCATGGTGTGGGTATTTCCGTCGTCAATGCGTTATCAAAACGTATTGAAGTGACTGTGCGCCGTGATAGCCAAGTTTACCAAATCGCCTTTGAAAATGGTGATAAAGTCGAAGATTTGCATGTAATTGGTACTTGTGGGAAGCGTAATACAGGTACCAGCGTGCATTTTTGGCCTGATGGAAGCTATTTTGATAGCCCGAAATTTTCAGTTTCTCGTCTAACTCATAACTTAAAAGCCAAAGCGGTTTTATGCCCTGGCGTGAAAATCACGTTTAAGGATCAGCTCAATAATACAGAGCAAAGCTGGTGCTACAGTGATGGGTTAACGGATTATTTGATGGAATCCGTTGATGGCTTAGAAACCTTGCCAGAAAAACCCTTTACTGGCGAGTTTTCCAGTGAAACGGAAGCGGCGCAATGGGCACTATTATGGCTACCAGAAGGTGGTGAGCTACTCACTGAAAGCTACGTGAACTTGATTCCAACAGCACAAGGCGGTACTCACGTAAATGGGTTGCGCCAAGGCTTGCTTGATGCGATGCGTGAATTCTGTGAATTCCGTAATATCCTGCCTCGTGGTATAAAATTATCTGCGGATGATATCTGGGAGCGCTGTACTTATGTGCTTTCAGTTAAGATGCAAGACCCACAATTTGCGGGGCAAACCAAAGAGCGTTTGTCTTCACGCCAATGTGCTGCTTTTGTTTCTGGGGTGGTCAAAGACGCCTTTAGTCTGTGGTTAAACCAAAATGTGCAAATTGCCGAGCAACTTGCAGAAATGGCGATTTCAAGCGCCCAACGTCGGATGCGTGCTGCGAAAAAAGTGGTGCGTAAAAAGCTGACAAGCGGCCCTGCATTACCAGGTAAGCTGGCGGATTGTAGCTCGCAAGATTTAAGTATGACAGAGTTGTTCCTTGTTGAGGGGGATTCGGCAGGGGGCTCAGCGAAGCAAGCCCGTGATCGTGAATATCAAGCGATTATGCCGCTTCGCGGTAAGATACTGAATACATGGGAAGTCTCTTCTGATGAAGTACTAGCTTCACAGGAAGTTCATGATATTTCGGTGGCGATTGGTATCGACCCTGACAGTGAAGATTTAAGCCAGCTACGTTATGGCAAAGTGTGTATCCTTGCGGATGCGGACTCGGATGGTTTGCATATCGCCACATTATTGTGTGCGTTATTTGTACGCCATTTCCCAACGTTAGTGAAAGCGGGGCATGTGTATATGGCAATGCCGCCGTTGTATCGTATCGATTTAGGCAAAGAAACCTTTTACGCATTAGACGAAAGCGAAAAAAATGCGGTTCTCGACAGGTTAAGCCGTAAACGTGGGAAACCAAACGTTCAGCGCTTTAAAGGGCTGGGGGAAATGAACCCACTGCAATTGCGTGAAACCACGTTGGATCCCAATACTCGTCGCCTTGTTCAGTTGATCATCGATGATGAAAACTACCAAGAAACCCTTGCAGTGATGGACATGCTTTTGGCGAAAAAACGTTCAGAAGATCGCCGTAATTGGCTGCAAGAAAAAGGCGATATGGCTGAAATTGATGTCTAACATCCTGCGATAAAAAGAGTAAGGAACGAATTGAATGAGTGAAATTACTCATGATGGTGTGGAGCGTTTACCGCTTCATGCTTTTACTGAAAGTGCCTACCTAAACTATTCGATGTACGTCATTATGGATAGGGCGTTGCCATTTATTGGTGATGGGTTAAAACCTGTTCAGCGTCGTATTGTGTATGCGATGTCGGAACTTGGCCTCAGTAATAGTGCAAAATACAAAAAATCGGCGAGAACCGTCGGTGATGTGTTAGGTAAATATCACCCACATGGTGATAGTGCGTGTTATGAAGCAATGGTGTTGATGGCGCAGCCGTTTTCTTATCGCTATCCATTAGTGGATGGGCAAGGAAACTGGGGGGCTCCAGATGATCCAAAATCATTCGCCGCGATGCGTTATACGGAATCACGTTTATCTAAATACGCAGAAGTATTACTTAGCGAGTTAGGTCACGGTACTGTTGACTGGGTACCCAACTTTGACGGCACGATGAACGAGCCGAAAATGTTGCCTGCACGTTTACCCAATATTTTGTTAAATGGGACAACGGGTATTGCGGTCGGGATGGCAACGGATATTCCACCACACAATGCCCGTGAAGTGGCGGAAGCTTTGGTCGCCTTACTGGAAAAACCGACCCTGAATCTTGATGAGATCATGGGGTATATACCAGGCCCAGATTTCCCAACAGAAGCCGAAATTATCTCTTCCCGTGAAGATATTCGTAAAATCTATCAAAACGGCCGTGGCTCAGTACGCATGCGTGCAGTGTGGGAAAAAGAAGATGGCAATGCGGTCATTACCGCATTACCTCATCAGGTTTCGGGAGCCAAAGTTCTTGAGCAAATCGCTAGCCAAATGCGTGCGAAGAAATTGCCGATGGTGGAAGATTTACGTGATGAATCTGATCATGAAAATCCAACTCGTTTAGTGATTGTTCCACGCAGTAATCGGGTTGACCTTGAACAAGTGATGACCCACTTATTTGCGACAACGGATTTAGAAAGAAGCTACCGCGTTAACCTCAACATGATTGGTTTAGATAACCGCCCTGCGGTGAAAGGCTTGGTTGAGATACTAACGGAGTGGATTACTTATCGTCGTCAAACTGTACGTAACCGCTTGAACCATCGTTTAGACAAAGTCTTAAGACGCCTACATATTTTAGACGGTTTATTAATTGCTTATCTAAACATTGATGAAGTTATTGAAATCATTCGTACTGAAGATGAGCCCAAACCTGTGTTAATGTCTCGCTTTAATATTTCGGACACACAAGCAGAGGCTATCTTAGAGCTAAAATTACGTCATTTAGCCAAACTGGAAGAGATGAAAATCCGTGGTGAACAAGACGAATTAGCGAAAGAGCGTGATGAGTTACAAGCGATTTTAGGTTCAGAGCGTCGTTTGAATACGTTAATTAGAAAAGAAATTCAGGCTGATGCGAAAGCTTATGGTGATGACCGTCGCTCTCCACTCCAAGAGCGTGAAGAAGCGAAAGCGATGAGCGAACATGAAATCCTGCCATCAGAGCCGATTACAGTTGTGCTGTCTGATATGGGTTGGGTGCGCAGTGCGAAAGGCCATGATATTGAGCCAACCAACCTGAACTATAAAGCGGGTGATGGTTTTAAAGGTGCTGCCCGCGGTAAATCAAACCAAGCTGCAGTATTCCTTGATACCACTGGGCGTAGCTATTCGGTTGATCCTCTGGAATTGCCATCTGCGCGTAGCCAAGGTGAGCCTCTTACGGGTAAATTAACGTTGCCACCAGGCGCAACGATTGAGCACGTCTTAATGGCGCCAGAAGAGCAAAAATACTTGATGGCATCAGATGCGGGTTATGGATTTATTTGCACATTTAATGATTTAGTGACAAAAAACAAATCCGGTAAGGCACTGATTTCATTACCTGAAAATGCCAAAGTATTGGCACCGATTGAGCTAAATAACGAGCAAGAAGACTTGTTATTGGCAATCACGAAAGCAGGGCGTATGTTAATATTCCCTGTGGCAGATTTGCCTCAGCTTTCAAAAGGTAAAGGGAATAAAATTATCAATATTGCGGGCGCACAAGCGGCAAGTGGTGAAGATGTATTAACATGGTTGATGCTTTTACCTGTTGGTGCTTCAATGACGCTGCATTTTGGTAAACGAAAACTGAAATTTAAAGCCGAAGATCTACAGAAATACCGTTCGGAGCGTGGCCGTAAAGGGACATCCTTGCCTCGTGGAATGCACAATATCGAGCGTATCGATATCGAACCTGTAGATAAGGTATAACAATAAGTTTGATGGGTGCCCTATCAAGGCATTGTATTTGGCACCGAAGGTTAAAATTCATCGCGGGGCGCTGAGGCTCCGCTAATTTGGGGTTAGTATGTTAGCGCTTATTAGAGCGATTATTGTTATTATCTACACCATCCTCGTTTGTGTGGGCGGAGGCATTTATTGCTTATTCAGCCCACGTAATCCAAAACACGTGATGACATTCGGTCATATGTTTGGGCGCTTATCCGTTGTTTTTGGTATAAAAGTTATCAACCGCGTGCCTAAAAAGGCGAAAGGCTATGGTCCAAGTATTTATATTGGTAACCACCAAAACAACTACGATATGGTCACGATGTCGAATGGTGTGTTGCCTAGAACAGTCACAGTTGGTAAAAAGAGCTTGGTGTTCATCCCTTTCTTTGGTTTTTTATATTGGATCACGGGGAATATTTTGATTGATCGTGCGAATCGTTCGAAAGCGCATAACACAATCTCTCAAGTGGCAAACCAAATCAAAAAACGTAAGATTTCAGTGTGGATGTTCCCCGAAGGAACACGCAGCCGTGGCCGCGGTTTACTCCCATTCAAAACGGGGGCTTTCCATGCCGCTATAGCAGCGGGAGTGCCGATTGTTCCCGTGTGTGTATCTAGTACACAGGGCAAAATTAAGCTAAATCGCTGGAACAATGGCAATGTTATTATTGAGATGCTAGAGCCTATCGATACCTCAGCCTATAGCCGTGATCAAGTTAGGGAGTTATCGGAGTATTGTCATTCATTGATGGAAGCTAAAATCAAAGAGCTTGATTTAGAAGTGGAAGAAATGAATAAGCAAGCTAAAAAACCGTAATAAATTAATTGGATGCTATAAAAAGGGCGATGGAAATCATTGCCCTTAGTTTTATCTGTGTGTGCCAACTAACATCAAGCCAATAACCATTTCTTTGCCATATATTCATCCCTAATTAATAAACCACACAATTTATAATTCTATTAATTAAATTTTTATATATTAGAAAGATATTTTTAGAATTTAATCTTTTTTCGCGATATCATGACTCACAAAATTAGCGAAGTAACAAATTGTTGTCTCTAAGTCGTATTATTACTAGCGCCAATCTAAAATTAGCCAATTCATAGGCTGAAAATCTCGAATATTAAAAAATAAAATGCGCTGGAATGTTTGTTTAGCGGAGAATTTATGTCATTCAATCGATGCCAAACCCTAGTAGCGGTAGGGGTGGCTCTGTGTGTGTTTTATGCGCCAATTAATGCGAGTGCCGAAGGTGAAACGGCATTGCCTGTTCCTCCACTGTTAGAATCTCGGTCTGGACAGCCGCTTTTTTTAACACTACAAAAAGTTCATTGGTCTTTTGATGGAAAATATTCTGCGGATGTATGGGGGATAAATGGTTCTTCCCCAGGCCCGACGGTGAAAGTCAAAAATGGCGATGATATCAAGTTAATATACAGCAATCGTTTACCCGAAGCGGTTTCAATGACCGTCAGTGGGCTGCAGATACCTGGCACACAAATTGGTGGTGCAGCAAGGTTAATCTCCCCTAATGCGGATTGGTCTCCAGTGATCCCAATTCGCCAAAATGCGGCGACGCTTTGGTACCATGCAAATACGCAAGGAAAAATGGGGCAGCAAATCCATAATGGGTTGTTGGGTATGTGGATTATCGAAGATGATGTTACAAAAAACCTTCGTTTACCTAACCATTATGGCGTAGATGATTTTCCAGTGATCATTCAAGACAAACGGTTGGATAACTTTGGTGTTCCTGAATATAAAGCCAATGAAAATGGTTTCCTCGGGGATACATTATTAGTCAATGGTGTACAAAACCCCTATATTGAAGTATCTCGCGGCTGGGTACGCTTAAGGTTATTAAATGCATCAAATTCACGTAATTATGTAATGAAAATCAGTGATGGTCGCCCATTTGCGATGATTGCCTCGGATCAAGGGTTATTAACGGTTCCAGTGAATGTTCAAGAGTTACCTCTTGCACCAGGTGAAAGGCGTGAAGTATTAATTGATATGGCTAAAACGCAGGAACTGAGTATTACTGCTGGCGAATCTGCTACGTTTATGGATAGATTAAAAGGATTGTTTGAGCCTTCGAATAGCTTAATTTCGACGAATGTGTTGACCATTAAAGCGACAGGTTTGATGTCATTGGTAACCGATGGTTTGCCAACGCAATTGACGGAAGATAAGACGCAAGTTACCTCCAGTATTACACAAAGAGATATTCACCTTAATGATGGTTTTGGTATTAATAATGCAGCCATTGATACCCGTCGTGTGGATATTACCAGCCGCCAAGGAAATTGGGAGCGTTGGATTGTCACCACAAATGAACCTCAAGCATTTCATATTGAGGGTGTACGCTTTAAAATTATTAATCGGAATGGGCAACCTACGCCACCTGAAGATTACGGTTGGAAAGATACCGTTTGGGTGAATGGCCGTACTGAATTATTAGTACAAATGATGCAACCATCCTACAACCATTTTCCATTTTTATTTTATAGCCAAAACTTGGAAAAAGCGGATCTAGGCTCAGTTGGTCAGATGGTAGTTGCACCACAAGAAGCGATGCAATACTAATTATTAATAGGCAAAACAAAAAGCAGGTACTGTATTCAGAACCTGCTTTTTTATGTATTAAGCTAACTAGCTCAGTGCAACACGAATTCCGAAGGCAATTAAAATCACGCCAAGTACTCTATCGACATATTTTTGCACTTTCGCCAACCCTTTTCTGACAGGAGCACTTTGGATAAGAAACACCAGAATGGGCCAGTAAATAACGGCTAATCCCCAGATAATAAAAGCAAACCACAGTTTTTCACCAAACGTTGAATTGATATCCAACACTTGGGTAAATACGGCAAGAAAGAATAGCGTCGCTTTTGGGTTCAATACATTACACAGAAACCCCTGCATAAATGCTTTTTTAAATGAAACAATTTCGTGTTTAGTGGTACTCAAATCGGCCAAATTGCTAGACTGAGGCAATAAGCTTTTAACGCCTATCCATACTAAATAAGCGGCACCTGCATATTTTAAAATATTAAATAGCCATGGTGTGGTGGTAATTAATACCGCAAGTCCAGCAACGCAATAAGACATATGTAAAGCAATGGCTGCAATCACACCAAAGGCGGTCATGAGTGCTGCAGAGCGTTGGTAACGGGCGGCATTTTTGACAATAAGAAAGAAGTCGGGCCCTGGTGAGAGCATCCCTAATGCGGCGATTGTCGCCACCATAATGCTGGTTTCGTACATGATACATATCTCTTTGTTTAGCCCTGTTTTGGTCTTTTTTGGCGCTTAACCATTATCTACTGAATGTCTGGCTCTTCAGAGAGGAAAACAGGCTCTTTTTTGATTTTTAATGTTATTTTTAGTCTTAATTTTAGCAATTCGAGTATAAGTGATTCAAAGCTGTTTAAGGAAGTTTAAATTTAGTCGACGAAGCAAATCTCTTTACGTATAGTGTGCTCAATTTTTATATTTTGCTTCTAAGGTGAGTAAATGAATATTAGCTTAATCGCAGCAATGGCGATCGATCAGGTTATCGGCATGGAAAAAGCGATGCCTTGGAATTTGCCTGGGGATCTCGCGTGGTTCAAACGAAATACGTTAAATAAACCTGTGATTATGGGGCGTGTGACCTATGAATCTATTGGGCGTCCTTTACCGCAGCGAGTCAACATCGTACTGAGCAGCCATCCAGCAGGTGCGGACAATACAGTTATTTGGGTTACTTCTATTGAAGAGGCACTTGCCGCCGCGCAAGCGATAGAGGGTGTTGAAGAAGTAATGGTGATTGGTGGTGGTAAGGTTTACCAACAATTTCTACCATTAGCCAATAAGCTTTATTTGACGCATGTTGATGCTGAAGTGATTGGCGATACACATTTCCCTGCATATGAACCCGATGAGTGGGATTCTATCTTTACGGAATATCACGAAGCGGATGAAAATAATACTCACGGGTATTGCTTCGAAATTCTGACGAAAAGAGATTAATTTTCAATCGATTACAAATACAAAAATGGCGCTTAATGGCGCCATTTTGCATTTTATTCAATTAAGATTCTTTGCGACTCTTTTGGTAAGACTTTTGGTGATGGTATTGCTTAGTTTCCCAGTGGAGCAGCGTTAAATCCCCCCCCCAGCAACAACCTGTATCCATTGCATATACGTTATCTGGTGTGCATTTCCCTTCCAATGACGCCCAATGACCAAAAAATATCGAATAGTCTTCAGGAAGTTGGCTAGGCAAATCGAACCAAGGTTTTAAAGGCGCAGGGGCTTTTTTCGGATTTTCTTTGCAGATCATATCTAACTGGCCGTTAGGGAAACAGTAGCGTAAGCGCGTCAGTGCATTAGTGCTAAAGCGTAATCGCGCGAGCCCCATCAAGCTATCAGACCAATTATTTGGCATGTCACCATACATTGAGTCAATGAATAAAGGGTAAGCATCACTAGAGAGAACAGCTTCCACTTCCCTTGCACACATTTTGGCTGTTTCAATGTCCCATTGTGGTGTTATCCCTGCATGGGTCATCACCATTTTCCGCTCTTCATCGATTTGCAGCAATGGTTGGCGGCGTAACCAGTTGATTAGTTCATCCAAATCAGGTGCATGCAATAATTCATCAAGATGATCTTTAGGCTTATTGCGGCTAATTTTGCAATAGATCCCAAGTAAATGGAGATCGTGATTGCCTAAGACTAAACGAGCAGAATCACCTAGACTTTTGACATAACGTAAAACTTGCAGCGACTCTGCACCTCGAGCGACTAAGTCACCTGTTAACCATAGTGTGTCTCGTTGCGGGTCAAAATTGACACTGTCCATCAATTCACGTAATTCACGATAGCAGCCGTGAATATCACCTACTATATATGTCGACATAATTAATTAATCAGTGTTGGAATTGCCAGACGAAAAGCAGGGATATCCACATGAAAATTATCCCCTTGCGTGCTAATCATCACGTAATAGCCCTCCATCGTACCCATTGGCGTTTCAAGAACCGCACCACTGGTATAACGATACTCAGTTCCAGGCTGAATAATTGGCTGTTCACCAACAACCCCTTCACCTTGAACTTCTGTTTTATGGCCATCGCTGTTAGTAATGAGCCAATAGCGGCTCATTAATTGGATAGGATCACGCCCTAAATTGCGAATGCAAATCGTATAAGCAAACACATATCTGGCAATATCGGGCTGAGATTGGCTCTCTATATAGACACTCTGAACTTGGATGCTTACATTCGGTTCATTAAGCATAGTGCCTCCTTCAACATTCTATTCTGATCGGTTAGAAAGATAGTTTGCCATTTTGCAGTACTGTTCAACAGAAATATTTTCGGCACGGGTGCTTAAGTCGATGCCTAATTCAGTTAATTCTTCAGCGCTAAATAAATCACCAAGGCTGTTACGGATGGTTTTTCGGCGTTGATTAAAGGCCTGCGTGGTGATCCGGCTTAAGAACTTAATATCTTTAACAGGATATGGATTCTCACGGTGTGGGATCAAGCGGACAATGGCTGAATCTACTTTTGGAGCGGGAGTAAACGCTGTTGGTGGCACTTCAAGTACAGGTACGACGTGACAATAATATTGAGCCATTACACTCAAGCGACCAAAGGCTTTACTGCCAGGGCCTGCCACCAGACGGTTTACCACTTCTTTTTGCAGCATGAAATTCATGTCAGCTATGGAGTTGGTGAATGTGAATAGGTGAAACATTAATGGTGTTGAAATATTGTAAGGTAGGTTACCAAACACACGCAGTGGCTGACCTGCTTGTTTCGCCAATTCACCAAAATCAACGGTCATGGCATCTTGCTGAATGATCGTTAATTTATCTTTGAGTTGCGGATGGACGTGTAAACGCGCCGCGAGGTCACGGTCAAGTTCGACTACCGTCATTTTTTCAATACGGCTACCGACTGGCTCAGTGAGTGCGCCTAAACCAGGGCCGATTTCAACGATGGATTGACCTGGCAGAGGGTTCATCGCATCAACGATGCTGTCGATAATAAACTGGTCAGTTAAAAAGTTCTGCCCGAAACGTTTGCGGGCAAAGTGCCCCTGATGGACTCGATTATTCATGTATTCTTAGATGTCATTTGGATAGCTAATGTCAATGCGGTGATAAAACTTCCCGCATCTGCATGACCCGTACCTGCGAGCTCAAGGGCTGTGCCATGGTCGACGGAGGTACGGATAAATGGTAGGCCGAGGGTAATATTTACCGCTCTACCAAAACCTTGGTATTTTAGCACAGGAAGACCTTGATCGTGATACATTGCTAAAACTGCATCAGCGTGGTCTAAATATTTGGCTTGGAAAAGTGTATCCGCTGGCAGTGGCCCAACTAAATGGATGCCTTGTGCTCGTAAACTTTCCAATGCAGGTTCAATGGTATCAATCTCTTCTGTACCCATGTGACCGCCTTCTCCTGCATGAGGATTCAGCCCACAGACATAGATAACCGGTTTTTCAATGCCAAACTTAGTTTGCAAGTCATGATGTAAAATGGTGATGACTTCATGGAGGCTTTGTTGTGTAATCGCGGCTGAAACGTCTTTTAGCGGGAGATGTGTGGTTGCAAGGGCAACGCGTAATTCTTCTGTTGCCAGCATCATAACTACACGATCACAGCCACTACGATCGGCAAAAAACTCGGTGTGCCCACTAAAAGAAACACCAGCATCGTTAATAATGCCTTTATGCACAGGCCCCGTCACAATGGCGGAAAATTCACCTGTTAAGCAACCATCACAGGCTCTAGCAAGTGTTTCAACCACATAGTTGCCATTGTTGACATTAAGCTCTCCTGCTTTCACCGAGGCATTTAATGGCACAGAAACGATAGATAGATGGCCTGCAGTGTGTGCTTTAGGTACGTCATTTGGCTCGTATTTACCCAACGTGAGCGGCAAACTTAATGTTTTAGCGCGCTCAAGTAATAAGTTGGGATCTGCGCAAGCAACAAGCTCAACAGGCCATGCCTGTTGAGCGAGCTGGATAAGCAAGTCTGGGCCAATCCCTGCAGGTTCACCAGGGGTAATCACAATCGGCTTAGTTAGATTTTTCATCTTGAGCTTGGTTATCGCGACCATCAACAATTTTCACATAAGCGGAAGCACGTTGTTCTTGCATCCAGCTTTGTGCTTCTTCGTTAAATTTACGGTTGAACAGTAAACGGTAAGCTTGGTCTTTTTGCGCAGCGTCTGTTTTATCTACACTGCGTGTGTCTTCTAACTGAATTAAGTGCCAGCCAAAACTTGACGGAACAGGTTGGCTTAATTCGCCTTTATTCAGTTTCATCAATGCATCGCGGAATGCTGGGTCGTAAATATCAGGCATATTCCAGCCAAGTTCACCCCCTTTTAATGCACTGCCTGGGTCTTCTGAGTTTTCTTTCGCTGCATCTTCAAATGACACGGCACCAGAACGGATGTCTTGGGCAATTTTATTCAGTTTTTGTCTTGCTTGTGCATCATCCATAATTGGAGATGATTTAATCAAGATATGGCGCGCTTTTACCTCAGTGACAGAGATAGGTTGGCTACCACCACTGACATCATTCACGCGTAAAATGTGGTAACCGACACCTGAACGGATTGGTCCTGCGATATCCCCTTTTTTCGCATTCTTTAGCTGTTCAGCAAATACGACAGGGAGCTCTTGCAGACGCGACCAACCCATATTTCCGCCTTTGAGTGCTTGAGGGTCGGCAGAGTAAGCAATGGCTAATTTACCGAAGTCACCGCCTTTTTTCAGGTCAGCTAAAATTTTGTCCACTAACGCTTCCGCGGTTTTTAACTGTTCTGGTGTTGGATTCTCAGGTAGTGGAATTAAAATGTGGCTCAGATTTACGCCCATTTCATAGTTAGCTTGTGAACTCATCTGCTCAGCAAGGGAGTCAACTTCTTGTGGCAAAATGGTTACGCGACGGCGAACTTCGTTATTACGAACTTCTGCAATCAGCATTTCTTTGCGAATTTCACTGCGGTACTGGTTCATGTTGATGCCATCAGCGGTTAAACGCTGTTGCATTTGTTCCAGTGTTAATCCATTTTGACGGGCAATATCGGCGATGGTTGCGGTAACTGCTTCATCAGGGATATTGATCTGCATTTGGCTCGCCATTTGCAGCATGATGTTATCCATCACCAAACGATCAAGGATTTGATGGCGCAGAGTTTGATCATCAGGGATCTGCTGACGTGCGTTTTGTGCATTCAGCTTAACGGTGTTGATCATATTCTGGATGTCACTTTCTAGCACAACTCCGTTATTGACAACCGCAGCCACTTTATCCATTTGCTGTGGCGCAGCCAACGTAGCAGAGCTTGCGAACATCAGTCCCAGAATAAGCGTTCTCCAATTCTTCATAATGGTCCTATAATATTGACTTTGATTCCGCAAAATGCGGGCTAATACGTTGTTTTACTCGTCATACTTCGAGTTGCAGTGTTGTTGACTGCACTCACTCGCGCAAGTCACATACTAATGTATGCTCCTAGCGACTCATTCACTTGTCGCCTAACTGCACCTCGAATTATTTAGAGTAAATACATCTCAAATTATTCAGAGTAAATACAGTCATACTTCGAGTTGCAGTGTTGTTGACTGCACTCACTCGCGCAAGTCACACACTAATGTATGCTCCTAGCGACTCATTCACTTGCCGCCTAACTGCGACTCGAATTATTCAGAGTAAGTCACATGTTATTCAGAATAAACGATGTTATTTGTCATCAGAAAGCACGTTGGTAAGGCATGATGCCCGCCTCTAACATTTTCTGACTACCTAAACTATGATTGTTATTTAGGCCTCTAAGTTCCACATTGACTGACCATTTATTGTCATATTCGCTGCTGAACTTCTCTTTTTGCCAACCGACAATCTTGCGTTCATAACCAAGGTTGACTGCCCAACAGCAAGTATTGTATTGCAATCCAACCAGTTGGCTTGCAGATTGCTGTTGTTTTGTATCGTAATAATAGGAACCGACAAAGCCCCATTGTTCACTTAACGGCCAACTTACAACTGTACCGACTTGAGAGATACCGCGTTGATATTCTGGTAATTCCTGATTTTTACCGATTTTATCTAAATCACGGAAAGTGGCTTGAATATAATCACGGTCAACAAAACGGTAGTTCAATTGAACTAAACGGTCGGCATCTAAACGGTATTCTGCAACGGCATTACCCATTGTGACGTTACCAAGGCGGCGGTCGTATTGTAACCCACCACGAATGCCCCAGTTTTCATCAATGCGCCACATAGAATCTGTCGCCCACAGTAAAGAACCCGTGTTGCTCTTATCATCAATAGGGCGGTTTGAGTTCCCTGCACGTGGGCGTTCAAAGTAATAGATTTGCCCAACAGAGAAATTAAAACGTTCTGCGAGTGCATCATCATAGACACGCGTGGTTAAACCCGTAGTAAATTGATTTGCAGAAGCGATACGGTCAAGGCCACTGTAAATACGTTCACGGAATAAACCACTGTAATCCGATTGCAATAAAGATGAGTCAAAGTTATTGATATTGTCCTGATCTTTATACGGAATATACAGATATTGAACACGAGGCTCTAATGTTTGTACATAATCGCTGCCTTGGAAAAGGTCGCGCTCGAAAACGACTTTCGCATCACTCTTAAACATTGGGAGCACGCGGCTAACGTTTTTCTCTAAGCTAGTATCCGTATTTGATGTTGGAATATCTTGGTCATAATGGGTGGCATACAGTTTGATGCTGTTATTCATGTTTGCCCAGCCATTAGATAATGGCAGGTTCACTTCTGGCTCAATGTGTAAACGCGTTGCATCAGGGTTATTTTTGCCCACGCTGGTAAAGCGAGCGGCTTGTGCATAGGTGTGCACATCAAAAGCACCTAAATTATTTTTATAATAATTGAAGTCAACTTGAGGCTCTGCTTTATAAGCGCGTTTGTTCGGGTTATCTGCAAAGATTTGGAATTGTTTGTGAGTTACCTTTGCATTCCAGTTGGTATCTGAATAGCCTGCGCTGAATTTTTGCGTAGCGTAACCATCAGTTGTACTACCATATTGAGAGCTGAAATCGGTAAAGTATTGTGGATCGCTGACTTTGGTGTAATCAGATGCAAAATTCCAGTGCCCCGCGTAGGTGCCTGAATGACGCCAATAGAATAACCAGCGGTCATCGCTATCACGAGCAGCACGCTTTTCACGGTCTTTATCTTTGATATAAGCACGGTCACGATTGATATAATCAAAGGCAACAGTCCCTGTACCTGGTGTAATGAGATAACGGAATTCGTTGTTTAACTTCACACCTCTATGAGTCATAAACTGAGGCGTGATGGTCGCATCATAGTTAGGGGCAATATTCCAATAATACGGTAAAGAAAATTCTAAGCCATCATTATTCGAGTAGCTGCCTGTTGGGATCAAGAAACCAGAGCGGCGTTTATTACCAATCGGTAATTGCATGTATGGGCTGTAGAAAATCGGTACATCCCCGACTTTAAAGCGCGCATGCCAAATCTCAGCCACTTCCTCTTCGCGGTCGATAATGACTTCAGAGCCCGCAACGCTCCAGCTATTATTGCCAGGTAAACACGTGGTGAATGTCCCGTTTTCCATGATGGAATAACGGTTTTCGCCACGCATTTTCATTTTCGTCGCATCACCACGGCCTTGGCGACCGACCATCATGTAGTTACCGTCGTTTACGTCGGTATTTTTATTATCTAAATTTGACCAAGCAGAAGGGCCTTTTAAGATAATTTGAGGGTCATCATAGTGAACGTTGCCCGTGGCAGTAACTTCACGAACGGGTGGTTGCCCCGCAGTTTCAGTCTGCGTTAATTTAACTTTATCAGCCGTCAGTGTTTGGTTCCCTTGTTGGATATCGACATTTCCGTCATATTCAACAAAATTAGG
Source organism: Providencia sp. PROV129 (assembly GCF_028482245.1). Taxonomy (NCBI): domain Bacteria; kingdom Pseudomonadati; phylum Pseudomonadota; class Gammaproteobacteria; order Enterobacterales; family Morganellaceae; genus Providencia; species Providencia sp. PROV129. Next base: position 1,383 of record NZ_JAMPQD010000039.1, on the reverse strand, counting down.
GTATTCACCACGAACATCTTCAGCCGTAATATTAATAGGCAGGTTGTTAGGGTCGCCTTTTACAATCGGTTTTGTATAAACAGGGACACCCAGCATACACTGCTGCGCAAGGTCAGCATGCGCTTGCTGACTGTAAATAGCCGCCCATACAAGGGTGGCAACTAGTGTTGGATAGCTTTTTTTCATCATTAAATATGCGGTTCCGTCATCATTGGCACAGCCAGCAAACGCTCAAAGACTAACTTAGCCAACCACTTTGCGCCAGTATAATGTAAGAAACTTTACGCGCGGGTAGTTATGCATAGAGCAGAATGAATAGTATGATAATGCAAAATTGCATTTTGAGCATTGAAGAATTGAGGGATATATGCACTATTGGGGTAAAATTATTGGCGTAATACTCGCAATCGTCTCTGGATTAGGCTTTTGGGGGGCGTTAGCGGGGTTAATTATTGGCCACGGCTTTGATAAAGCATCAATACAACGTAAATTTGCCGGGTCGATGAATAAACGTGATCGCCAAATTATTTTCTTTGCGAGCACCTTCCAGATTTTAGGGCATTTAACCAAGTCCAAAGGCCGTGTAACCGAGACGGACATTCAGCTCGCATCAAATTTGATGGATAGAATGCAGCTGCACGGAGAAACTAGAAAAGCCGCTCAACAAGCCTTTCGTGAAGGGAAGTCGCCTAACTTTCCATTACGTGATGTTTTAAAACAATTACGCATGGCGTGCTATGGTCGTTTCGACCTCATTCAGATGTTTCTGGAAATTCAATTACAGGCTGCTTTTGCCGATGGTTCCCTCCATCCAAACGAAAGGAAAGTGCTGTTTATCATCGCAGAAGAGCTGGGTATATCAAAAGTTCAGTTCGAGCAATTCTTAGATATGATTCAAAGTGGTCGTCAATTTGGCCAAGGATACTCCCAGCAGCAATCAGGGGGGTATTATCAGCAATCTAATGGCCCAACCTTAGAAGATGCTTGTAAAGTCCTTGGTGTGTCTCCTAACGACGAACCGACAAAAATTAAACGTGCTTACCGTAAGTTAATGAGTGAACACCATCCAGATAAACTGGTGGCGAAAGGTTTACCACCAGAAATGATGGAGATTGCGAAGCAGAAAGCGCAATCAATCCAAGCGGCTTATGACTTAGTCAAGAAGGAGCTCGGCTTCAAATAAATTTCCCCGTCATATTTCGCACTACCACTTTGTTGTCTTCATTCACGAACCCTAGTCACGTAGTTATCTACGCTCCTAGGGATTCGCTCAATCGACGCCGTGTGGTAGCACGAACTATTTAGGGGAAATCAGGGGAATAATTGAAAACAAAAAATTCACTCATCCAAATAAAATGAGAATTTGCTCTAGCAGGCAATGTG
>NZ_JAMPQD010000038.1:0-21878 GCF_028482245.1 Providencia sp. PROV129 | reverse complement strand
GCCGCACTCGGCTACTTGGGTCACATGCTGGTGTATGTTCCCAAGATATCCTCTCTGGTCGCCTACCCACAATGCGAACTATTTAGAGCATGGCTCGTTAAATTTTGCATTGTGGTAAGTGGAGAATTCGGCGATTTCACGACAGACTTTTTAGCGCTGTGTATGAGCGGAATTATTCACTTGGGCTATCTATTTTTAATATTTATTTTCTTCGTAATTATACCGTAAGTCATTGGTTAAGTAATCGACATTTGAATTAGGGTGTTTCATCACTATTTGACATAAGAAAAAAATCGATTCAATATTAGACAAAGACCTGCCTTTTCGTGATCTTGCGCACGAATATATTAACGCTATACCTAATTTTCTTGTCATACTCTAGGGATAATAGTTTCCCCCGTTATTATTTAAGGTTCGCATAAATAATGAAAAAAAGAACAATAGTACTGATTTTGCTGATGCTAATCTTAATTGCAGCAGCGGCATTGTTTCATTCCCATAATCAATATTTATTGTTACAGGGAGAAGTGGATGCGCCTGAAGTGATTGTGACTTCAAAAGCCAAAGGACGTGTGATGGAACGGCATGTAGAGCGTGGCGATGATGTTAAACAGGGACAATTATTGTTAACCCTTGAAAGCCCTGAACTGCAAGCACAGTATGAAGCTGCAAAAGCAGCAAGAGACCAAGCCAAAGCACAACTTGACCAATCTCTAAATGGGACACGAGCGGAAACTATTCGCGACTTACAAGCATCGTTAGCGCAAGCCAATTCGCAATACCAAAATGCATCCCGGGAATATGCGCGTTTAAGTAATTTAAAAAGCAAAGGCTATGTTTCAGCAAATGAGCTGGATAATGCACGTAAAGCCAAAGAGGTTGCTTTCTCACAAGTCCAAGGGGCAAAAGCCCGTTTAGATGAAGGGCAACATGGGGACCGTATTGAGCAGCGTCACCAATATGAGGCGGCTTTACAGCAAGCAGAGCAAAAACTGGCTGAGATCCAAGTACAAATTGATGATTTACAGGTCAAAGCCCCTGTCGATGGTGAAGTTGGCCCCATTCCTGCCGAAATTGGTGAGTTATTCAATGCGGGGAGCCCGCTGGTATCACTGATCCGCCTACCGCAAGCATATTTTATTTATAATCTGCGCGAAGATATTTTAGTGGGTGTGAAAAAAGGCGATAAAGTTCAGCTCGATATCCCCGCTTTAGGTAATAAAATGGTTGAGGCAGAAATTCGTTATATTGCACCAAAAGGGGACTATGCGACGAAACGAGCGACGCGTGCAACAGGGGATTTTGACTTAAAAACCTTTGAAATTCGTTTATATCCTGTTGAGCCAATCGATGGGTTAAGACCTGGTATGAGTGTGTTATGGCACTGGGATAAGTAAAGGTGTTGCCATGAAATTAAAGTTCGCTTGGCACGGCTTTGAACATGCTTTTAGCCGCGAAACACAAATGGCTATCCGTAGCCCTGTTTTTCATTGGTTGAGCTGGTTGTTCCCGCTGATGTTGTTTACGTTAGTTAGTGCTAACTTTTCTGAGGGAACTTTGATGGATCTGCCTGTTTCGGTGGTGGATGATAACCATAGCCCAGTGTCTCGGCAAATTATTCGCGATCTGAATGCGGGACCTCATGCAGATGTAAAAACGGTGGACGATAACCTCAGTACCTCCATTAAAAGGCTGGGGAGCTCAAAAGACTACGCATTATTGTATATTCCCCATAATTTCGAAGAGGATGTTCTTCGCGGGCGTCAGCCTGAATTACGGATGTATTACAATGCATTATTTTACGCGTCAGGGAGTTACGCTATTCAGGACTTTAGTGGGCTGGTGGCAGAACTTAATGCGAAATACCGTCAAGAAATGGCAAAGTCGATGGGAAAAGCCTTGCCGCCGTTAGCGCAAGTGACACTTTCCTATGACAGCTTGTTCAATCCAAGTGGCAGTTATATTTATTATCAACAGTTTGCCGCGACAATCCATATGCTCCAACTGTTTGTGGTAACGGCGACAATTTACACGATGTCGCGCGGTACGACTTTGCAGAGTGTCAAGCCTTTTGCCACAGCTTTGTTAGGTAAAATGGCACCTTATACTTTATTTTTCAGTACATTATTAGCCATTGAACTGGCAGCATTAGTCACAATTTTTGACGCCAAAGTGATAGGGAACCCGCTGTATATGATTGTGGTTGGTTTCTTTTATGTGATAGCGGCGCAAAGTATCGGGTTATTGCTCTTTAGCTTTACCTCGAGCGCCATCATGGCTTACAGCTTAATCGGGATGCTAGTGAGTATCGCATTAGCTTTCTCTGGGATGGCTGTGCCTGAATTAGCGATGATTTTGCCTGCGCAGATTATTTCGAATATCGAGCCGTTAACTCATACGCTTAATGCAATGTTTGATATTTTCTTACGAGAAATTTCGTTTGGTCGGATAGTCGAAGTCTGTTTGTTTTTACTGATTTACCCTGTTGTTACCGCTTTTTTAGTGCGTAAGCGTTTGGTGAAACGATTGGAAACCCAAGGAGGCGCTGCATAATGACTGTGTATTTTGCGACCTTCCGGAAAGTGTTACTTGGGATGCTAGAAAAACCTATGTGGCTGCTCCTTTTGGTCTCACTGTGTGTGATGAGTTTGGTGTATGCGAGACCCGTATTATGGGACTTACCCGTTGCGGTGATTGATATGGATCACAGCACGGCGAGCCGCGAATTGATCCGTGATTTAGATGCGACCCCTAAAGTGCAGTTGCACGGTTATGATAATCTTGCGCAAGCTCGCCAAGATATGATTGCTCGAAAATTATTTGCGATAATTATCATTCCAACAGATTTTCAACAACATTTATTAAGTGGTAAAAATATTACCGTGCCTGTGTATGGGGATGCAACAAACCGCTTGGCGAGTGGGCAAATTCAGCAGGAGCTTTCTAAGGCGTACCAAACATTGCTTAATGCCTATAACACGCAATTATTAACCAAAGCGGGTTATAGCCAAGAACAAGCCAAGGTCATTATTACCCCTGTGCGTAGTGAAACAGAGCCCTTGTATAACCCAGGTGTTAGCTTTGCGGCGATTGTTTTCCCAGGCTTGTTGGTTATGCTGTTACAACACTCCTTGTTGATTGCTTGCGTGCGAGTCAGTATTGCTGTTCGTTCTACACCTAAAGGAAAACCGCCGTTAGCTGTTTATTTAGGGGCATTATCGGCGTTGATCCCGATTTGGCTGTTTTTATCAACGGTATTTTTTGCCCTTTGGCCATGGGTATTGGGGTTCCGACAAGAAGCGCCACTGTATGTGATTTGGTTGTTTACTTTCCCATTCTTGTTAGCTGTGCTTGGCCTTGGCAAGTTGGTCACGGAATGCTTACGCAGTGTGGAAATGATTTACTTAACATTGGCGTTTATCACTACACCCGTGTTTTATATGTCAGGTACGATTTGGCCGTTACAAGCCATGCCCGATTGGGTGCGAATGATAGCCTCTGCACTGCCGTCTACATGGGCAACAAATGCCATGGCTGGCCTTAACCAAATGGGCTTACCGTTTAGTGATGTACTTATGGATATTGTGATGATGCTGACGCTAGGCGTGATTTATACCGTCATCGGGGTCTTTATTGGTATGCTGCGTGATGGGGAGTTACGTCATATTAGCCATATGTATAACCGCTGGCGCAGGCATCGGCATTAATATTTAATAGTGTTTATGGTTTATTGGAAAAGGTAACTTAGAGAGAGTGTGTGACTAATTTATCGGCAAATGCTATACTAAGCCATAATGTAGCCACAATGTAGCTACATTTAGCATGTGTGAGGTATGATATGTCAACACTATTGAAAACAACTGATGTTCGTAGTCGAATTGATGAACAATTAAAAGCGGAAGCCGCAAGTGTATTACAAGACTGTGGTTTGACTATTAGCGCAGCTATCCGCTTGTTTTTAGAGCAAGTGGTTCAAGAGCAAAGAGTTCCTTTTGAAATCAAGCGTAAACAACCTTCGCTAAAAACGACACTAGCGTTGAAAGAAGCTAAAGTTATTGAGCAGCATTACGATTCAATTAACGAAATGATGGCGGAGTTAAGCAAAGTTGACTCAAAAGCCAAATAATAAGCGAGCTAAGCAACCAAGGCAGGTTGCTTATACACCGACGTTTAAAAAGTCATGGGAACGATATAATCGAGCAGGTCGTAGGGACATGAATGCGGCTATTCTTGTTATGGAACTTCTGTTTTCTCAAAAAATGATACCAAAAGAATATTTTGATCATGAATTAGAAGGTCATGAATGGCAAGGGGCTAGGGAGCTTCATATTGGTGGTGATTTCTTACTGGTTTATCGCTTGTCAGATAAGGGTAATTTAATCACTTTCGTTGATATTGGTTCGCACAGTGAACTATTTGGTTAAGGTAATGAGCCATAGTTCGAGCTCATTACCTATTGTATATCAAGGCACCATCAACAAGCCCGCAATTTGTCGCCAGTAGCCGTTACAGCTCTGGTTTTCAATACGCAATGGCACCATGCCATCTTCATTGGCTTTAAACTGAGTAAGTATATCTAAGGACTCAACGCTTTCAGGGGAAATGCGCACAATATCCACCAAACCTTTCATCGATGCCAACTCATTCCCGAGGTTATAGCAGTCACCACTGAGTGTTTGGATACCATTTAAGGTAAACACTTGTTGTTGCTCTTGGGAAAGCACCTTGCGCCCTTGAGGGTAATTAATACAGCAGGTTTCACAATCATCTTTTTGTTTGTTTTCTGAACGTGCGGTAAAGCAGCGTGCAGAATAGGCAAGGGGAAGATGACCGTAACTCATGACCTCCACCTCGAATTTATGACGAATACCGATTTCTTCACATTGATTGAGTAAGTTAATCAGCCAATCACGGGAGAGCTCAACAGGCATGCACCAACGGGTCATTCCTTGGCGCAGTAGAATATTCAGCGCTTGGGCGTTGTAGCAGTTGAGGCCATGCCCAGCCACAAATGGCAGTTTTCTATCCACTAACATGTTAATCACGCCAAAGTCGTGCGCTTCAAGTAAAAACTCGCCGTTATCGACTAATTTTGTTATTTCTTTTAGTTCTGAAGGTGCTTGCAGTAGAGCAAGGGAGCTCAATACAATCTGCTTGCCACTTTTAGCTAATTGCTGTGCAAGATCTATCCAATCATTGGGTTTCATTTCACGGCGCTTGCTACACACCATTTCACCGAGATAGATAATATCAGCTTCACTTTGCATAGCGAGTTGATAAAAGTCGTTTAATGTCTGTTTTGACCAGTAATAAAGCACTGATCCTAAAGAGTACTGCATGATAGTTTTACCTTTTAATTATTGCCATTTGCGATGATAAGCACCCAATGTGGTTTGACTTCCTTCAGAAAGCTTTCCTAGCGCTTTCATCCATTTAGGATCGGTGACAAAGTTATCGGGGTTGGCTTTATAACGGTCAATGGCTTGGCGCCAAATACGTGCCACTTCAGAAACATAAGCGGGGCTACGTTGGCGACCTTCAATTTTCACGGAGGCAATATTCGCCGCCATTAGCTCAGGTAATAATTCAATCGTATTCAAGCTGGTGGGCTCTTCGAGAACATGGTATTTCTGCTCATCCACCAAATAGCGCCCTTTACACAAAGTGGGGTAACCTGCGTTTTCATCGGCTTTATAGCGGTCGATAAGTACATTATTTAGGCGTGATTCCATGCCATCAGCCGTTTGTTGCCAACGCACAAAGCGGGCAGGGGAACAGGCTCCAACGGTATTTGGGGATTCTCCCGTTAGATAAGAGGATAAATAACAGCGCCCTTCCGCCATAATACACAGGCTGCCAAATGCAAACACTTCGAGGGGAACAGGGCTATTTTTTGCCAGCTGTTTAACTTGATGAATCGAGAGTACGCGAGGCAGTACCACACGGTGAACATCAAAGTTGCGTTGGTAAAAGCGGATCGCTTCGGTGTTGGTTGCAGAGGCTTGAACAGAAACATGTCTTTCAATGTGCGGATATTTAGTGGCGGCGTACTCTAGCATCGCGATATCGGCGATAATCAGGGCATCAGCGCCAAGGTCAGCGGCAAGATCTACCGAATCTTGCCATCTTTGGTAGCCATCTGGGTGAGCAAATGTATTGATGGCGATATGTAGTTTGCGATTGCGGCTGTGAATATAACGTTCTGCTTCATGCAGTTTTTTTTGCGTAAAATTTAGACCTGCAAAATGGCGTGCGTTAGTATCATTTTTTAGCCCGATATACACCGCATCAGCCCCATTATCCACGGCGGCTTTTAAAGCAGGTAAGTTTCCTGCTGGGCAGAGTAATTCCATTGACCTATCCCTGTATAAATTTTGATAGCCGCTATTTTAGTCAAGGGAACTGTTATAGATTTTGATTTAGAGCAGAGAAATTGTTAATGGATGTTTGTATTCGTTAAGCAAATAGCAAAACAGGTAGATAAAAAATAAATATTGGCGAGATGGGCAAAAATTGATATAGGATCAGACTCATGACCCTATTTTTTGGCAAGATACTTATCATAACCCAAATAACGCATCAATAATATCAATGAATGTGATTATTGATTGTTAGAATTTTTTTAAATTGTGTGTATAGACAACATGTTACCCTAATTACTTCGAGCTGCTACTCTGATTAGGTAGTTACACGAAAACGGGCAGACAATGAATACGGGAGTCAGTATTGTGTTAGGTAAAATTCGTTCTCAACTCATCACAAAAGGCCCTTCACTTTTGAAATTGCCTTTAAAAGTGACCCCATTTGCTGTGCAGCGTCAGGTACTTGAACAACTGTTAAGTTGGCAGTTTCGTGAGTCAGTAAAAGAAGGGGAGCTTGATTTTCTAGAAGATAAATGGCTCAAAGTCGAGATCTACGATTTAGCGTTGGTGTGGTTTATCAGCTTGCAAGACGGCCAGCTTGTGGTTAAGAAACATGCAGAAGAAGATGTCAGCGTCAGCGGTAATGCCAATGATTTAGTACTGATCGCGGCTCGCAAAGAAGACCCAGATACATTGTTTTTTCAACGCCGTTTGGTAATTGAAGGGGATACCGAGTTAGGGTTATACGTGAAAAACTTGATGGATGCTTTTGAGCTCGAAAATATGCCAGCGCCATTGCGGTTTGCATTATTGCAACTCGCTGGAGTGATAAAAACGGTACAAGACAACGAGGACGCAGAGCATAAAACGCCTGTGTTGACCTCATGCTAATTCGGGTTGAAATTCCTGTTGATGCCATGGGCATTGATAGATTGCTGCGTGAAACCTTCCCAACTGAAGCGGAAGCTAACCTTGTTCAGCATTTACGTGAAGATGGTTTACTGACATTGGGGGTTGTTGCCACGAATGATAATGGCGAAGTGATAGGTTATGTTGGTTTCACGCCTGTTGACCTAAATGGTGAAGATGTACAGTGGGTAGGGTTGGCACCTTTAGCTGTTAATAAAGCTCATCAAGGGCAAGGCATTGCAGAGAAACTGGTTTATGAGGGGTTAGATAGCCTGAATGAATTTGGTTATGCTGCAGTCGTTGTGCTTGGCGATGAACGTTACTATTCACGCTTTGGGTTTGTCCCTGCTTCTAAACATCATATTCGTTGCCAATGGCCAGAGCTACAAGCTCACTTTTTAATTTGTGGGTTAGAAAATGGTGGGATAGGCGAGCAGCAAGGTGATGTGGTCTATTCTTCACATTTTGATAATTTGACCTGAGTTAAATAAGCGGTCAAATCGCTGGGCTGGTCGATGACCAGCCTTTCTTTTGTCTTTTTACTCAGTTGCTTCACCTTATATTCCATTTGGGATGCGGCTGAACGCGAACCGATCAGACATGAAAATGCTAATGTTAATGGCATTTTCCCTCTCAATGCTTTTGCCCCCGTTCCTGCTTTGTGTTGCTCAAACCGGCGCTGCACATCCGTCGTGATCCCACAATAAAGTGCGTTATTTTTCTCTCGCACTAGGTAGATATACCAGCTATTTTGCTTTAACTCGCTTTTTTCTGAGGTGATGTTTGTCATTTTGTGCTGCTTTTTTAGTTAAAAACAATGGGTTAAAGACGAATATATTCGTTAAGGGAGTTATTTATAACACATTAATATATAAATAAAAAAGGCAATAAAGTTGTCACAAAGCTGTAACCTCAACATAGGTTATCATTCAGTTTATTTGAACAACTATAGCAAAATATGCTAATTTTCATTCTAATTTAAAGCGCATAATATGATCCATATCACAGGGGGACAGTAAAAACCCCGATTAAAAATCAAGTTTACAAAAAGGAACATACGATGAAAAAATCAACATTATTTGCTGCTGCTTTAGCTTTGGGTGCTGCATCATTTGGTTCAATGGCGGCTGATGAAGTTCAACATTCTAGTCAACCAGCTGCGGGTTATGTCTCAGTTACTGGTGCAGTTAGCGTAAATGACCTGACAGCACAATTAGCCAAAAAAGCTGATGAAGCTGGTGCAACTTCTTTCCGTGTGATTTCTGCTGGCGGTGAGAATTCTATGAATGGTACTGCGGCTATTTATAAATAATTTTATTCGTCATATTTGCTCGTCATACTTTGAGCCGTAGCGTTGTTGGCCGCGTTCATTCGCACTAGTCACATACTTATGTATGCTCCTAGCGTCTCGTTCACTTGCCGCCTAGCTACAACTCAAATTATTTAGAGTAAAGACTTGGGTGAGATAGTGCAAAAACCCAAGTTAATTAGAGCTATAAAACTAATTAGAATCATTTTTTAATTAGTTAGGCTATAGTAATAGCGAATTTTATGCCTACGTTCAGAACAGTTTAAGCAAGCTTAAGGGGAATCCCCCAAAAGCTTGTTCTGAACGGGTTTATATGGAAACCGCTATGACGCCTGAACAAACTTTAAAACACATCCAACGCTATATTGCCCGCCAACACGTTTTCTCTCTTTTTACTCACCATAACAATGATATTTGGCCTGCCAGTTGTTACTATGCATTTGATGCGAAAACGATGTGTCTGATTTTAATGACAGACCCGAATTCAAGGCATGGGCAATTGATGGTGGCTAACCCGCAAGTTGCTGGCACAATATCAGCGCAGACCAAAGCTGTTAATGCAATACAAGGTATTCAATTTACAGGTGAAATTAAAATATTAGAAGGTGAGGAAGAACGGCTTGCCCGCGGTTTTTACTGTCGTCGTTTCCCTGTGGCATTAGTAGCGAAACTGCCTGTTTGGCAGCTTCACTTGCAGAATATTAAAATGGTCGATAATAAATTAGGTTTTGGCACCAAGCTATATTGGGAACAGCAAATTTAACGTAGTTTGTGGATCACCTGATTTGAACTGCCGCGCCAAATTAAGCGAGGGTCATGTAAATCCTGCTCAAATTTACCGTCAATCACGGTATTAACTAAACTCACCACTTTTTGTTGTTCAAGCGTCAAATCACTCAATATGTATCCTGTCCATAACCAAATGTCTTTATCTGGGCAAACCGCTTTCACTCGCTTCACTAACTTGAGCACCGCTGGCAAATTAGCTGGGTGCAGAGGGTCTCCGCCAGAAAGGGAGAGCCCTTGTCGGCGGATGCGGGTATCTTGCAAATCTTGAATTATTTGGTCTTCCATTTCTTGAGTGAATGGCACACCTGAATCCACTCGCCACGTACTTTGATTGTAGCAACCGCGGCACTGATGGACGCACCCCGCGACAAACAGTGTGCAGCGGGTACCAGGGCCATTAACCACATCAACAGGGTAATATTGGTGATAATTCATACCATTAACCTATTTGACCATTGCCTAAATGCTTGATACGGCGCTTTACTTCTTCTTGTTTACCTGCATTAAACGGGCGTGCATCTGGGCTACCTAAATAACCACATACACGGCGGATCACTGAAACGCGGTTGGTGTCATGGTTACCGCAAGCTGGGCAGGTAAACCCTTTGCTGGTACAAGAAAACTCGCCAGAAAAGCCACATTCATAACATTCATCTATCGGTGTGTTGGTGCCATAATAAGGAACGTGTTGATAGCTATAATCCCACACGTCTTCTAGCGCTCTGACATTATGTTGCAAGTTCGGGTATTCGCCGTAACAGATAAAACCGCCATTCGCGATTGCAGGGTACGGCGCTTCAAAGTCAATTTTGTCGTACGGATTGACTTGTTTTTCAACATCTAAATGGAAGCTATTGGTGTAGTAGCCTTTATCTGTGACGCCATTAATGACGCCGAATTCCGCGGTATCGATGCGGCAAAAACGGTCACACAAGTTTTCGCTCGGCGTGCTATATAAGCTGAAGCCGTAGCCTGTTTGTGCTTTCCACTCATCGGTTGCTTGGCGTAAGCGAGCGACAATAGCGACTGCTTTTTCACGTAACTTTTCGTTGTCATACACGTGGGTTTCTGAACCGAATAGTGCATTGATCGTTTCATGTAACCCAATGTAGCCTAAGGAAATTGATGCTCGACCATTTTTGAAAATCTCAGCGACATTGTCGTCTGCTTTTAATCTTACACCACACGCACCTTCCATATATAGGATAGGAGCTACGCGGGCTTTTACGGTTTCTAAGCGGGCAATGCGTGTCATTAAGGCTTTTTTCGCGATAGCGAGGCGCTCATCTAAGAGTGCCCAGAATGCATCTTCACTACCTTGTGCTTCAATAGCGATACGCGGTAAGTTCAGGCTAATGACACCTAAATTGTTGCGGCCATCATGAATTTGTTCGCCATTTTCTTCATAAATCCCTAAAAAGCTACGGCAACCCATTGGCGTTTTAAATGAGCCAGTGACATCAACAACACGATCATAATTGAGAATATCGGGGTACATGCGCTTGCTGGCACACTCTAATGCTAATTGCTTAATATCGTAATTTGGATCGCTAAGTTTGTGGTTTAGGCCATCTTTGATAGCGAAAACCAGTTTAGGGAACACGGCGGTTTTGCGGTTTTTACCTAGGCCCGCAATACGGTTTTTTAGAATAGATTGCTGAATTAAACGCGCTTCTTTTGACGTACCCAACCCAAAGCCAAATGTAACAAATGGCGTTTGGCCATTAGCAGTATGTAGCGTATTTACTTCATACTCTAAAGACTGGAATGCATCGTAGCATTCTTTATCGGTACGGCTTTGCGCGTAACCTTCTGCATCTGCAATTCCCCACTCTTGTGCGACTTCTAAGTGTTTTTGGTAACTGATCGCCACATAAGGGGCTAAAATTTCATCAATTCGATTGATGGTTGTACCGCCATAAATATGGCTAGCGACTTGAGCAATAATTTGTGCTGTTACCGCTGTTGCAGTTGAAATAGATTTAGGAGGCTCAATTTCTGCATTTCCCATCTTAAATCCATCAGTTAACATACCTTTTAGATCAATAAGCATACAGTTAAACATGGGGAAAAATGGCGCATAATCGAGGTCATGGTAGTGAATTTCGCCTCTTTCATGAGCTAGAACGACATCGCGAGGTAAAATATGCTGTTTGGCGTAATGCTTTGCCACAATCCCTGCAAGTAAGTCTCGTTGAGTTGGGATCACTTTACTGTCTTTATTGGCATTTTCGTTGAGTAAGGAAACATTACTTTGTTCAATCAATCCGCGAATATCATGGGTTAGTTGACTGCGTTTTTCACGCTCACTGTCCCTATCATGGCGATATTCGATGTAGGCACGGGCTAAATCTTTGTATGGCCCTGCCATCAGTTGGTTTTCGACAGCGTCTTGGATCTCCCCAATATCCACTTGGCTACGGTTGCAAAGTTGCTCAGTGACGATAGAGGCAACTTGAAGACAATAATCGTCATCCTTAACATCCACCGCAGCGGCAGCGCGCTTTACGGCTTCTTGAATCCTCGGAAGGTCAAAATTGACCTGACAACCATCTCTTTTAATGACAACCGTTCCCACTGTCTCTCTCCTTTTTAAGTTATCCACAGTGATAACGGCGTTATCCGTTATCTTCCTACTGAGCGTTTTTCTGTGGATAAAATGTGAATAAATACTACATATTGTGTCTATGTTGGTAATTAAAGCACAATATATAGGTTATTGCTTTTTTTTAGCTGACATTAGTTTGATCCAAAACAAAGAAAATAATTAAGTACCTGAATATCCAAAGCGGCGCTGAAAATAAATAATTTTGTGGGTAATAAAAAAGTTTCACTTAAGTTTCGATGCGGTTAATGGATGTGACGTAGTATTTGAGAAAGGCAATAAGCAGGAATAAGGGTATTGGGGAGAACAACACCCCACAGATATCATGGGGTGTCTATATTGAATTAAGCGTTATTTGCGAACGGCAATGGCTTCAATTTCAATTTTCACGTCTTTTGGCAGACGAGCAACTTCAACACAAGAACGTGCTGGGAATGGTGCGTTGTGTTGTTTGAAGAATTCTTCATAGGTTGCATTGACTGTTGCAAAGTCATTTAAGTCTTTAACGAATACAGTGGTTTTAACGATATCTGCTGCGGTTAAGCCTGCTTTTTCTAAGATTGCTTTGACGTTAGCCAGTGATTGGCGAGTCTGTGCAGCGATATCTTCAGGCACTTCCCCTGTTTTTGGATCAACAGGGATTTGGCCTGAAGTGATAACCATGCTACCCAAATCAACGCCTTGAACGTATGGGCCAATGGCTGCGGGTGCGTTTTCTGTATTGATTTCGTATGACATAATTACTCCGTTTCATCACGTAAGAGAAGCGACTCACCTAATATAACCTAGACTGAGCCACATTTTTATGGCTATTAGGCGCTATTAAAACACGGATTGCGCCCAGACAACACCGAAGTCTACGCTGAAATAACCTATTGATTATTGATCACGGCGTCTCTATCGAACTCTTTTTCACAGAAACGGCAAGTCAGAGCAACTTCTTTGCCCACTTTTTTCACGCGGAAACTGCTTGAAACGGGTTCATTGTGGCTAATGCAGTTGCTATTTGGGCATACCAGTACGTTATCAATATGCTCTGGCAACGTTAATTCTAATTTTTCAACAACTTGGTAATCTTCAATACGGTTTACGGTCGCTTCAGGCGCGTACATCGCCAGTTGGTTGGCTTGTTCAGGGGTTAAAAAGGTATTCTCAATTTTGATAATATCTTTTTTACCCAGATTACTAGAGGGTAAATTTAGCCCAATAGTTATGCGCTCATCTGTTTTGGTCAATTTAAATAATTTCAGTAGCTTAAAACCAATTTGAGCAGGAATATGGTCGATAACCGTACCGTGGCTAATGGCTTCAACTTGTAGTTTATGGTCGTGTGTCATGGTGTTGTCCTCCTCAGATAGCCAATTCTTTATTTAAAACCAGTGATAGCAACGCTTGGCGTGCATAGATGCCGTTACCTGCTTGCTGGAAGTAATACGCATAAGGGGTGCTATCAACATCGACTGTGATTTCATCGATACGTGGTAGTGGGTGCAAGACTTTTAGATTCGATTTTGCCGAGTTCAGGTCTTCAGCACGCAAGATAAATTGCGCTTTTACATTGGCATATTCAGATGGGTCGAGGCGCTCTTTTTGGACGCGAGTCATATACAGAATATCTAACTCTGGCATGACTTCATCAATGTTATTGTGCAGGCTGTAAGTCGCCCCTTTTTCTTCCAAAATATGCAAGATATGGTTTGGCATGGATAGTGCTTCTGGTGCGATAAAGTAGAAGTGATTGCCTTCAAACTTAGATAAAGCCTGCGTCAGTGAGTGTACTGTTCTGCCATATTTTAGGTCACCGACCATTGCCACTTGTAAGTTTTCTAAGCGGCCTTGTGTTTCTTGGATAGTAAATAAATCCAGTAGCGTTTGTGTGGGGTGCTGGTTAGAACCATCGCCCGCATTGATAACAGGGATTTTGCCAGCAAACTGGCTAGCTAAACGTGCCGCACCTTCTTGAGGATGACGCATCACGATTGCATCAACATATTGGCTGATAACCGAAATCGTATCCGCTAACGTTTCGCCTTTTTTTCCCAACGATGTATTTGTGCTATCAGAGAACCCTACGACTGAAGCACCTAAGCGGTGGATCGCCGTTTCAAATGATAAACGGGTCCTCGTTGATGCTTCAAAGAAACAACTCGCAACGACTTTATGTTTTAGAAATTCAGGTTGTGGCTGTTTTTTTAATGACGCAGCCACGTTGAGCACAAGCTCAAGGTCTGAGCGGTCTAAATCGTTAATCGAAATAATATCGCGAAGATATAAAGGATTCGGCATGGTTGTTCTCCTTTGTCAGCAAGACATGTTAGGTCTATAGGCCAAAAAAAAGCCCCTCAATGAGGGGCTTTTTTATGAATACGGAGGGGAAAAACAGGCTGTCCAGACCGCTCGAAGGCAGTGCGTTGGAGGTGTTCTGTGTAAAAAATACAACAGCAGCGTTCATGGTTTCTCCCGACAAATTGTGGCGCATTATACGCATGTCTCTCGCTGACGCAAGCGTTTGCATAAAGAAAAATAAATTTTTTTTATTTTTTGTTTTTAGATTGAAAATTAAGCAAGCAGATAAAAAATTAAAAATCAGCAAGATGGAAAAATTTCCGCCGTCGTTATAGTCGGGGAATTATTTATGGGTAATCTATCGCCAAATTTCCTGCGAGGTTAAACGAGTGTTCGCCATAATCTCCAACAGTATTTGGAGCGATTCTCACGAGTGCTGCATCGAGATAATAAATTTTTTGGTTTTGAGTCATCGTAATAGCAACGCTTTTATTTGGTAGGATTGCCTCTCCCTGCCAACTCAGTTTGACGGCGTGCGCTTTACTCGAAGTCTGGAATAGCTGACTAGAATGGACACTTGCAAGGGCTGTAAATGATAACTGGGCACTCACTGTTGTTCTGCAGTCAATCGAAAGCGGAATTTTGTGTGTTCCAGTTTCTTGCCCCATTTTTTTAGAGGAAATAGGCCCATGAGTAAAATTTGAAAAAGAAGAGTTATCGGTAATTTGACACAATAATGGGGCATTTGAAAATGTTCCATTAATACGGATAGGCATATTTTGTGTTGCAGATAAAGAGTAAGGTGTAATACCGAATAATAATATAGATGGAATAAATATTTTTAATTTAATGGCATGCATTATAAATATCTCAAATAAAATAAGCGTTATTACTCATTTATTAGTATCAAAAATTTTGAACTGAGTGATAATGTTACTCAGTTCAAAATGTAGAGATGATATATTACTGGTAAGTAATAGCTAAATTACCGATGATATCAAAAGTATGGTTACCAAAATCATTTGGACTGTTGGCAGATAAGCGTTTCATACTTGTCTGGAAAGTAATATGGTTAGTACCTTGACTAATTTTAATATCATTAGACTGACCAGGTTTTACTTCAGTGCTGTTGTATTTTAATTTAACACCAAAAGCATCACTCGATGTTTTAAATACATCAGGTGCATTTGGTGCATTATTGGCACTGAACGTTAACTTTGCGTTGGCAGGAAATTCGCAGGTAAAGTTTAAATATCCTGAGCTTCTGTAGGATGTTTCATCACCCACTTTTTCTAGCGTGTTAATCGCGCCGAAAGCCGTGGTACTTTCAAGCTTAGCATCAGTACAAGGTTGGGTAACATTAGAGAATGTGCCTTTAATATTAATTGGCATATTTTGAACAGCGGATAGAGCAGGTAAAGAGACACAGACAAGCAATGCTAAACCACTTTTTTTTAGCAAGTTCATGAAAAAATTCCTTTTAATTAATATTAAGATTAAATATTTTAGTCAATATATTATTTTTATTGAAGAGAGATAGTGAAAATAAAGATATAATTTTTGGTTTAATGAGCAATACAAGGTTAAATTCTTTTTTTAAACTGTAGTAGATTAGTTGGTTTAAATTTCTAGCATAAGTACTTAATGATATTTTTTTAATTTAATAATTTAATTTTAAATTGCACGTTTAATTACGTAAGTATTATTTTTATCTTTTATGGTTAATTTTCATGGGTTATTTAAAATAAGTTAAATGTGTTAAGTTATTTAAACTGAAAACGATATTAAAATAGAATGCAAAAACCTTATAGTTTTTTTAGGGGGGATTTTTGACCCAATGCGGTTGTTGTTATCCCCTCAACCCAATAGCTGGCGTTGAGGGGGGGAGTTTAGAAAATATTATTAGGTAACTCAGGTGCTAATGTTGCTACCATCACGGCCTTAATCGTGTGTAAACGGTTTTCTGCTTGGTCGAAAACAATGCTATAAGGGGATTCAAACACGTCCTCGGTGACTTCTAAACCGCCGTACATATTGAATTCTTTCGCCAATTGCGCGCCGAGTTTGGTGTCTTCATTGTGAAATGCAGGTAAGCAATGTAGGAATTTGACATTCGGGTTACCTGTTAACTTAATTACATCCATATTGACCTGATACGGTTTTAACAGGTTAATTCTTTGCGCCCAAACTTCCTTGGCTTCACCCATCGACACCCACACATCCGTGTAAATAAAGTCTGCACCTTTAACCCCTTCGGCAACATCTTCCGTGAGCGTGATTTTTGCCCCTGTGGTTTTGGCAACGTCTAGGCAAGTATCAATCAACGCTTGCTCAGGCCAGCAGCTTTTAGGCGCCACTAAACGTAAATTTAACCCCGTCAGTGCGGCAGCTTCTAACATAGAGTTACCCATGTTATTGCGTGCATCGCCTAAGTATGCAAATTTGATTTCAGAAAATGGGGTGTTTGGTCGGTGTTCTTGTACGGTAAGTAGGTCGGCTAATAACTGTGTGGGATGGAATTCGTTAGTTAGTCCATTCCATACAGGCACTCCCGAGTGTGCGGCTAGTACGTCAACGGTGCTTTGTGCGAAGCCCCGATATTGGATACCGTCATACATCCTACCGAGGACTCTTGCAGTATCTTTCATGGTTTCTTTGTGGCCAATTTGGCTGCCTGAAGGCCCTAAATAGGTGACTCTAGCCCCTTGATCAAAGGCACCGACTTCGAAAGCACAACGGGTACGAGTGGAGTCTTTTTCAAAGATCAGAGCAAAATTTTTCCCCGCAAGCAGAGGTTGCTCTGTACCTGCTTTTTTTTCTGATTTTAACCATGCTGAAAGCTTTAACAGTGAATGAATTTCGTTAGAGGTGAAATCTAATAATCTTAGAAAATGCTTACTATAGAGGGGATTCATAAAATGCAGCCTTTTTTGGTTGAATTAATATTCAATTTATATTCATAAAAATTCAAAATCAACCCCCAATGAAAAAGAATTATTCTGAAAAGTATGGTTTCACTGTTAACCCTATGGGAGAATGGCGCAGAGAATAGCGATAATGGAATAAGGGGTGTGGATATGGTTGATAAAGCGGAACTCGACGCGCAGTACGAAGAAACTCGTCTAATTATCGAAGAATTACTGGAAGATGGCAGCGATCCTGACGCATTGTATGCCATTGAGCATCACTTTTCAGCGGATAACTTTGCGTTATTAGAAAAAGCTGCGGTTGAAGCGTTCAAACTGGGCTATGAAGTGACAGACGCAGAAGAGCTCGAAATCGAAACGGGTGAAACATTAATGTGCTGTGATGTAATCAGTGAAAGTGCATTAAATGCAGAATTAATTGATGCACAAGTTGAGCAATTAATGAAACTGGCTGAAAAAATGGGCGTCAACTACGATGGTTGGGGCACTTATTTTGAAGATCCAGATGCCGAATATGATGATGAAGACGGTGACGATATCGAACCAGAAGACCGCGTTCATTAATTATTAGTCACATCGCTCAAATACTTAAAAGGATAGCTAAAAACTATCCTTTTTTGTTTATGACAGAACTATAACGCCTTCAACATGCGAATTTCACAGTCGCTATGGCCTGTGCTTCCGAGAGCTTCATCAATAAATTCAAAGCCTAACTTTTCATACAGCTTAATGGCTGCTTGTAGTTCTTTTGTGGTTTCCAAATAGCAGCGAGTATAGCCTTGTGATTTGGCAAACTCTAATGACATCAACACAATTTGCTTCGCTAAGCCTTTGCCACGTAGAACCGAAGACAAATACATTTTTTGTAGTTCAGCTGTTTTATCATCACCGCCTGCCAGTTGTGACACGCCGCCACCCCCGACAATCTCCCCATCCATTTCCACCACCCAATAAGCGCTACGTGGTTGGCTATAAACTTCAAATAAGGTGTCTAAAATAGGATCAGCCACTGCGAAGCCTTTGTCCGCGGTTAAACCATGTTCTGCAGAAACCTCACGGATTACTGCGGCAATCCCTGCATTGTCTTGTTGCTCGATAAGACGAACTTTGTAGTTTTGTGTTGTCATGTGAAACTCTTGATTATTATTGTGTACAACTCAGTGTAGAGAGAACCTGAAGGGCACTTCAATCTGAGAACTGCGAACGCAGTCTTTTAATGATACGCGAATTAGTCAGCAAGAAAAAGCCCCTATCCGCGAACGAATAAGGGCTTTCAAACTGATTGATTAATCAATGATTATAAAGAGGCGATCGTCACTTTCTGCGCTTCAATTTTCGCTTTCGCTTCAATATTGGCAGCGAGGCGCTCACGTTCTTTTTCGACAACCGCAGCAGGTGCGCGGCTGACAAAACCGTCATTGGCCAGCTTGCTTTCGATAGTGTCGATTTCTTTCGTGACTTTTTCCAGCTCTTTATCTAAGCGTGCTAATTCTGCGTCTTTATCGACTAAGCCCGCCATTGGGATCAACAGCTCTGCACCGTTAACCAGTTTGGTCACAGACACAGGAGCCTCTTCACCGTCCGCTAAAACACGGATTGTTGCAAGGCGAGCCATCGATTTGATAAAGTTTTGGTTCTCTTCAACGCGACGTTGTGCATCTGCTGAAGCGCCGCGCAGCATGACATCCAGTGGTTTACCTGGGGAGATATTCATTTCAGCACGAATATTACGTACTGCAATAATCGCTTCTTTGATCCACTCAAGGTCGTTGAGCGCTAGCTCATCCACTTTCGCCGCATCAAATTCAGGGAACGCTTGTAACATAATGGTATCGGCTTCGATGCCTTTAACCACTTTCACCCGCTGCCAGATAGTTTCAGTGATAAACGGAATGATAGGGTGTGCAAGGCGCAGTAAGCCTTCAAGCACTTCAATCAGCGTGAAACGTGCTGCACGAACTTGGGCTTCGTTACCTTTATGAACCGCAGGTTTAGACAGCTCTAAGTACCAGTCACAGAATTCGTTCCATGTGAAATCGTACAGGATATTCGCTGCGATATCATAACGATAGGTATCCAACGCTTCACGGTAAGCTTTAACCGTTTGGTTAAACTCTGCCATGATCCAGCGATCGGCTAATGAGAAGCTCATTTCGCCCCCGTTTTGGCCGCAATCTTGATTTTCTGTGTTCATCAGCACGAAACGGCTTGCGTTCCAAAGCTTATTACAGAAGTTACGGTAGCCAGATAACCGCTTCATATCCCAGTTGATGTCACGACCCGTTGAAGCCAGTGCCGCTAAGGTGAAACGCAGGGCGTCAGTACCATGAGCTTCGATACCTTCTGGGTATTCTTTGCGAGTACGTTTAGCAATTTTTTCAGCCAGTTGTGGCTGCATCATGTTGCCCGTACGTTTTTCTAGCAGGTCTTCCAGTGAAATCCCGTCAATCATATCCAATGGGTCAATCACGTTCCCTTTGGATTTCGACATTTTTTGGCCTTCTTCATCACGAATAAGACCTGTCATGTAGACGGTTTTAAATGGTACTTGTGGCTCGCCGTTTTCATCTTTGATGAAATGCATGGTCATCATGATCATACGGGCAATCCAGAAGAAAATGATATCGAAGCCGCTGACTAATACATCTGTTGGGTGGAATGTTTTCAGGGCATCGGTATTTTCTGGCCAGCCGAGTGTCGAGAACGTCCATAGGCCTGATGAGAACCAGGTGTCCAGCACGTCTTCGTCTTGGCGCAGTGCAACATCTGCCGATAAATTATTTTCACGGCGAACTTCGTCTTCATCGCGACCGACGTAAACATTGCCTTTTTCATCATACCATGCAGGAATGCGGTGACCCCACCATAATTGGCGAGAAATACACCAGTCTTGAATATCGCGCATCCAAGAGAAATACATGTTTTCGTATTGGCGTGGGACGAATTGAATTCGGCCATCTTCAACGGCTTTGATAGCGTCTTTCGCTAAAGGTGCAGTACGCACGTACCATTGGTCAGTTAGCATTGGTTCGATAACAACACCACCGCGGTCGCCATAAGGTACGGTTAAATCGTGTGGTTTAACTTCAACTAATAAGCCGAGTGAATCGAATTCAGCAACGATGGCTTTACGTGCAGCAAAACGCTCCATTCCACGGTAGTTTTCAGGAATTTCACAGCTGTACGCGGTAGATGGGTGCCCGTTAGTATCAAAAACTTCCGCTTCGTGACGAACGTTACCGTCTAAGTCCATCATGTTAATCATGGTTAACTGATGGCGTTTACCCACTTCATAGTCATTAAAGTCATGAGCTGGGGTGATTTTCACGCAGCCTGTGCCTTTTTCCATATCTGCGTGTTCGTCACCCACAATTGGAATACGGCGATTAATAATTGGTAGAATGATTTCTTTACCAATTAAATCTTTATAACGTGGATCTTCGGGGTTAACTGCAACACCCGTATCCCCTAACATGGTTTCAGGGCGAGTGGTTGCAACCACTAAATAATCTTTGCCTTCAGCCGTTTTTGCGCCATCAGCCAGAGGGTAGCGCAGGTGCCACATGGAACCTTTGATTTCACGGTTTTCGACTTCAAGGTCAGAAATCGCGGTATGCAGTTTGGGATCCCAGTTAACCAGACGTTTGCCACGGTAAATCAGGTTTTCTTTGTACATGCGTACGAAAGCTTCTTTAACCGCTTTGGACAGACCTTCGTCCATGGTGAAGCGCTCGCGATCCCAATCAACAGAGTCACCTAAACGGCGCATTTGTTGGGAAATTGTGCCGCCTGATTCTGCTTTCCACTGCCAAATTTTGTCGATGAACGGCTCACGACCGTAATCGTAGCGAGTTTTACCTTCTTCTGCCGCGATTTTACGCTCAACCACCATCTGGGTTGCGATACCCGCATGGTCAGTACCCGTTTGCCATAAGGTATTTTTACCTTGCATACGCTGGTAACGGATCATGGTATCCATGATAGTTTGTTGGAAAGCGTGCCCCATGTGCAGGCTACCCGTGACGTTCGGTGGTGGAATGACGACACAGAAACTGTCCTGGGTGGTATCCCCATTAGGTTTAAAATAACCGCTTTTCTCCCAATGAGCATACAAGTTTTGCTCAATCTCTGCGGGGTTATAGGTTTTATCGAGCGAAGGCTCATTCATTGGGCTATCTGGTTTCTTTTCCATCGTCTTTATATTCAGTAAGTTGGCGGCGTCGCCATAGTCAAATTGAAGCCGACGCTACGGTATGTTTTATACCGTTCACGCGCCAACTGTTTTAAAGTTTCATCAATAGGTACGAAGTCTATCACTTCATGGAAAGCTGTTGCAAAATCTGCGAACTTCGACTGCAAATTAATCAAAATATCCCGCGGCGTATTACCCCGCTTTGTTGGCCAACAAATTTCAATGGGTGCACCATAACGAGGGCCTTCTCCAGCCAAATTATGCGGCACAAACTGATGAGGGTCACGTTGCCACAAAGCTTCATCAATCTTTTCGGCTTGCTGCTGTGTTTCACAAGCAATCAAAACCCGCTTCCCATGACGCCACATTTGTGCGGCAAGCTCACACGCTAACCATTCGTGGGCTTCGTATTCAGCTTGTGGGGAGGGCTGGTCAAGTTGATAGAATGTACCTTTTTTCATAATACCCGTTATACCCGTCATACTTAAATTTGTAGGGG
>NZ_JAMPQD010000037.1:0-23968 GCF_028482245.1 Providencia sp. PROV129 | reverse complement strand
CCTGATCATCAATGCATTATACAAATAATTAGATGTAGTCAGCCTAAGATGTTAATATTTAGCTCAGAATATTTTACCCCCTCTTTAGAGCCTGTTGTAAAAAAATCTAATTGATACAATTTTGGAAATATATTACTTTCTCTGACACAGAATCTTATCGAATAGATTCAATATAAACATATTGCTGTGACCATTGACCATTGACTATTGAGCCATAGCTCAAATACAGACTATTAAAAATGCGGGGATTTAGGGTTATTTTAACGATTAATATCATTAGGTTACCAACAGATATCAAAAAACATTTTTCTATTCTCTGCCTGATTATCTACTCATTATATTTTCTATGAACACTTCTACAGCACCAATAGCACCCATTAGCCTTTGGGTAGCTATACTCTCTTGCTTTCTTCATTACCAATACAGGATCTGAAAAATTACCTAAAAAAATCCTATTTAATTTATTAGGTAAGTATTGACAATCACCTCTATGTACTAAGTAACAAGCATACTTATCAATTAAGGTATCAATATAATAATCCACAAATCCCCTTAAAATAATTTAAAAAAATGATAAAAGAATAATTAAAAAATTAATTTAGCTATGTTTTACAAAGGAATAAAAACATATTTTTTATTTAAAATAATAATTTTAATAATATATAAGTATAATACTTTAGAGTAAACGCGTTTAAACCGATCGATAAAACAAAACCAATAGATAATACCTATTAAAATAATGAATTCGATCGTTTGTTTCGATCGAAATTCTTTGGATGAAACATACGTGATTGATACTAAAGATAAAAATAAAAATAAAAATTTTGTTTTTTTTATATTCCGCCATCTCTTTATCATAATTAATGAAATTTAAAACATAATTAGAAACATTGGCATTAATTTTATTACATTTAGTTACAAATTATTTATAAGATTAGGACTAATATATTTATATGAAAAACAATCTAAATAAAAAAATAAATCATTAATGATTTTTACTTAGATTAGTCAAATGGATAAAAACAGTTCGGAATAACAAAAATAATTATTGATAATTTGAAAGCTCTTATTTACCTACAGACACTAAAAGGATGGTTTATTCAAGCACCTTATTTTATTTATCAATATGATATTTCAAATAAGGTACTTGAATGGCATTAGAAAACAGTCTAATTAAAGTTGAGCTATAGATAATTCTATGCTTTTGGGATAATAATAAAATTTAGGGTATCTGTATGCATACCAGCTTGTGTTGCATCTTCTTTATATAGTTTAATTTCTGGAAACCAACACATTTGACTTCTCTTCTCAAGATTACTTGCAGCTTGAGAAAGTGCTATATATTTGAAAGTACTAGAAGGAAAAGAAAAGTCGTATTGTCCAGCAATAGTACTTTTTAAATCTAAGTCATAAAGTAACTGGCTATTATTCTCTCCTAACATTTTAAACACGTTATGCCCTGATATTGATGAATAATCGTTACTGATTCCCAACGCATATTCTTTCTTTTTTATACCTGCAGTAACATAATCAATACACAACCTGTTATTATTCACATTGATAATTGTTGCCTTATACCCAGCAGAACCACTTGTGATATTAGGTAAATCACCCAAATCTGCAGCATCTAACTCCCATATTGCACTACTCAATTTAAAATCAGGCTCCGGTGGATCAATTTCCTCAATGGGTGGAATTACTTCAGGACCAGGGTTTTTTCCCCAACACATTCCGTTGCTAGTTGCAGTCAATGCGGCCTTCTCTCCAAATTGCCCCCCGCCCCCGTTAGGATACGTATGCTCCTCATAGAAGAACACCCCTGGGTAGGTATCATCAAGCAAACTAATATCAAACTCAATATGATATGTCCCAGGACTAATCAGCGATGTATTATTTCTATTATGAAATTTTAAAACTGTCCCGTATCCGGCGGTTACTACATTAGAAAAACTTAAGGTTGAGGCACTTACTGTAACGTTGGAAGATTCGAGGCTAACCTTACCTTTTGAAGTGTAGTCAGGGTATCCATTGGTATTGACTTTTCTTGCGTATCCATAAAAATAGTTTATATTAGCAACACCAGTTGAGCTACCTCCTAGGTCAGATTTTACATCAAACTTAGCCCGCCATTTTTTATCAGATACTTTATCTAAATAACAGTTTGAAAGAGTGTTAAATGAATAAGCTTGTGATGAAAAAAGAATAATAAAAGTGATATTTAAAAATAAAATAGATTTTTTTATATTCATTATATAATACCTTTTATTAAGATTTATTAAATATCGATTTCAAATAATAACATTAGCTTACCTATATACTTTCCGCCAATGGCATCTATTTTCCCTTCAGGCTGCCTAGCGACAATATTTAGTAAATAATTTCCAACTGACGCTTCCCCGACCAATGCCGGGTTTTCAAATGATGAAGGAATTAAGCTTAATTCTTTAGATAGATTTTGATTAGTACCAAAACTTATACTTTCAATTGTGAAATTTAATAATGGATTAGATTCATTAGACAAAACAAACTCATCAACTAATGATACTTTAAACTTCACTTCATTACGGATATTAACTTGAATAGGAATATTGGCTTGATATATTCGAGTATCTATACCTTTATTGTTATCTAACTCAATGAGATCGTACCATCCTCCCCCTGGTTTTTCTACTGTAATTTTAGGAAGATTTGTGATTTGAATTTTTACTGGAATATTTCCTAACTGCTCATTAGCAAAAGAAAATACACACCATGTAGTAATGATGAAAATAAAAATAAATCGTATTTTTTTTATACTATATGATTCGATATTCATGGTTATATCTTCCTTTTAGCATTTTATATTTACTTCTTTATCATCAATTAATCCTACTATATTTTTCCCTTCAATAAATCGAGGTATCCCTGGATAAACATTAAAATTATCCACTGAATGGGTATCTACTTTTACATCAGAAAACATCACTCTAATTGTCCCCGTTGCCTCAATGTTCATACCATTCTGAATACAAGAATAACTCCAACTATTATTTTTATTCATAGGAATTTGTCGAATTAAAATTAAATAGCCTAAGCCAACATTCATAATGTTATTTTTACTTTCTTTAACCTCAATTTCTCGCTGTGGCATCACTGACAAGCGATAAACCAGCTCTTTCTTTGGCTGATGTAAAACTTTTATTTCAATTTTTTTTATCTGCCTAGGTTGCAGTGTTAGTTTAAAAGGAGTTGCATATAAATAGGGATTACCAATAAGTCCAACCGAGGTTAGTTTCTCCTCATTAGGAGAAACGCCTGGATTTTCAATTTGAAATAGTTCAATATTAACAAATTCAGGATTATCACCTCTATTTTCAATATTTATTGATAGTGAACTATTCTCAATATCAACAAACTTAGGATTTACATCAATAAATGCATACGAAAAACTTGAAGAAAACCCTATACATCCTACAAGGATAAGCCTATGGGCAATTAGCTTCAAAAGGTTTTCCATCAACTTTTCCTTTCAAGTTTTTGAATGAAAATAATTGAGAAACATTTGGGAATAGCTTGATTTCATTAATTTCTTTTTTGCTCTTAGGTGTCTCATTCAATTCATTTAATATGACTTTAACGTTTCCATTAGAAACTAATTTCATACCGGTTGGAGTGCAACTGTAGTTCCAAGAATTAACTTGCTTACCCTTTTCAGGAAAATGATAAACAACCACACCATAACCTATTCCAAATGATACTGGAGCCTCAATTTTATCTTTAGGCTCCTCACCAATAATATTAATACTCGAAACAGGAATAACATATAAACGATAAACAGTTTCCTTGTCAGGGGAGGATAAGGATATTAAATTAATATCTCTTTTTTGCCCTGGGCCTAATGTTAACTTTGCAGGGTTAGCCATTAATTTAGGCTTGGGTATGTTACCTAATGATGTTTTCTTTTCTGGTGTTATACCGGGGTTATCAATCCTAGCAAGATCTATATTTAAATATAGTGTTTTATCACCCACATTACTCACTTGAACTTTTTTATTTTCTTGACCTAACAGCGTTGATTTTGCAGGCATTACCATTAATTGACCGTCAGCTTTCGAAGCAAAGCTTAATGATAATAACGAAGCTAAAATTGCTATAACTCCCCAATTATTGATTTTAATATCAGTCATAATCCACCTAATAATATTATTGTTTAACACAAAGATAACTATTTTCTTGTTTCACCTGACTTAGATTACATTGATAATTTCCATTTTTTGCTCTCACATGTATATGTTCTAAGAGTTTTGAAGACGCTATAGAAAATAAACCATTAGGATAAACAGAATCTCCCGTTTCGGTTACAATACCAGTGACTGGATTACCTTCATCATTAACCAAAAAACCATTATATAATAAGTTCATATTCACATCGGCATTTACAGAATAAACTTGGCCAGGATGAGCTAGCACTATATTTGCAGGTACTCTAATGTTCATATCTAAATCAGAAGAAACACCTTGTGCTTTAGCAAAAGGTATACTTTGATAACTCCCCACAGGAACTGCATAAACACCATCATTAGCAACAGGATAGTTTTCTACTTTGAATCCATAATTCCCATTGGCTACTTCAGGTGTTTTTATTAGCATAGCCGCACCACTGGGACTACTTTGCCCTAATGCTATACCATTAGAATTAGCGGCTAACATTCCACTATAACGAAGACTACCATTTGTAATATGATCATCATAACTCGCACGAACAACAACATCCCCTCGAGTACCATTACGTTGTGCATAAGCACCTATCGCTGTATTCTCTTTCCCAAGATTATTGAAATCTATCCCAGCTTTGGTCATACCATAATTATCTTCAAACTCTTTAGCGTAACTCCCGCTGGTATTTAAACGTCCATGAATATATGCAGCATTAAATGAACCAATGCCTTTGTCTTGGTTTAACGTAATAGTTGTATTTAAGAAAAGGCCATAATTGTTATTATTTGAATAGCCACCTTTTTGTATACCTGCGGTAATGATTGCCCAGAAGCTAGCTGTTTTCCAATTCCATGTATCCTGCAATTGGTGTTGTTCACCATGCTTATAACGACTGTAATTGTATGCTATTCTAGTTTCACCTAATGCCCGTGAATATGATAAGTTGGTACTACTGCTCCTGTTATATAGATCGGAAACATTAGGTTCTTGATAACGTGACATTGATAAAGTGCCATATTTTTCATTACCAAAATTAATACGCCCATAACCACCGGCTCCTTTCTCTCCAGAGACAATTCCCAAAGTCGGCGTTATAGTTAATTGGTTAAGGTCAATAGGTCGTGTCGCATTTCCTTCAATAGCCCATTGATTACCCGCTTTTTTTACAAAAGCAATACTGCCTAGAAACCAAGATGTTTGATAACTAATTCCCGCATTTAATAGAGCCTTTTCATCAACGTGGTCTTCACCAACCGTTGCGTACCACCCTGAGGACTTGCCATAATTCACATTAACAATTTGCTGATATTCACGACTCAAAACTTGGCCATTATGGTTGACTAATCGAATTTCAACCTCGTAAAAACCACCTGGTAATTGATTATAATCGATTTCATTACGACCAATAACAGCAGGAATTTGACGAATAACCCTACCATCGCGCCAAAACTCGTATACACCATCACTATTTGAAAATAAAACTATTTTCCCAGTAGATTTATCGTCTTTAGATAAGTTATTTTGACTACCTAGTGTAATAAATTTATCAAAGCTAGGACTAATGGATGTACTCACACTTCCAGAAGTTAAATCAAGATTATCTTGTTTACCAGCTCGTAAATATGTTGAAGAAAAGTTTTTTTGTAAAAACCATGTGCTAATGCCTTTATTACGATAAGTATCGTCTCTTTGAGAGGATTGGTTTAAAAACCAATTAAAATAGCCGTAGGACTGCATTGGAAGACCTAAAAAGCCCTGACCCGATGCCAATACAGATCGAAAATGATTAGAAGCAACTCGCACATCAAGAAATTGATTATGAACAAATCCTAAATTGGTTTCAGGAAATATATAATTAGATGAAGCATCAATTATATAAATAACCTGATTGATTTTATCGAGAGTGATTTTATGTCCCAATATAACATCTTCACATCCATCTACACATGTTGAATATGGTATCGCTTTTAAAATATCGTTTAATTTTTGAATAGTCAGCTCTTCAACACCATTACTACGATAAAGGTTTTCATCAAAAGTAAATTGATTTTTATTTACTGACCAAAATAATGCACCTGGCAATGGTTTGCCATTAAAAGAAGCTAAAATTTGAGCAGATAGGTTTTGATCTTCAGCAGAAAACCCTTTAGGGACTTTATATTCAATTTGGGCTGATTGAGCATAATTTGTTAACATTGCTACTAACAATGACAACAATGTTATATTTTTAATTATACGCATATATCACTCCATATTAAACACACAAATCCATTTCAATTTCAGACAAAAGTGACACACTTTTAGTGTGTCACTTTTATTATTTAAACAATAAAAATTATGGCTTTGGTTCAAATAATAAAACCAGGTCACCTTGGTACTGACCATTGGTAGTAGATCCAGCTACCACATTGGTAGGAGCTTCAGCATTAATTTTCAATGTATAAGTATTATCGTAACCACCAGTTGATGTAGTTGTTTGCTTAATATCTGTTAAAGCACCCTCAGTAACTACTTGGCCTGCAAAAACGACTTCAACATTGTTTAGCTGAGCGCCATCATTACGTGTAATAGTTAATGGTTGAGTTAATGAGAGAGTGAAGTCAGGGTTAGTTGTAAATACACGAACAGGTAGATCTTTAGAAGCAAATTTTGATTGAGTATAATCCTTAGCAAACAGCTCTTCTTTATCATACCAAGTGCTACCATCTGGCTTAGAAACAAAAATTGCATCATTGATTGTTGCTACGATAGTAATGTCTTTTTTAATACCTTCAGCAGCATGCGCTAAACCGCCAGATAAAATAGAAATAGCAACAGCAGATAATAATAACTTTTTCATTTTAATTCCTCTAAAATAATTTATTTAATGTTGTTATTCAATGTATCAAAAATAGCTAAAGCTATAATTAATAATCCCATAAAAATTAGCCCAGTAATTAAATAACAACTACATTGCCTATTTAGTATAATTTTATAATAGGCAATTTTATACTTTTCCATTAAGTATAAAATTGCCTACTGAACGAAAAATCAATCTCAAAATTCAAATTTTTATAAAACACCTTGTTTTTTCAAACTCATGTAAGGTGACATCAAATCAATCAAAATATCAGGCTCTATATCTAAAAGATTCATGACCTCAATAATTCTAATCAAATTAAAATTATTAACACCTCTTTCATACCGTGATAATTGTTGTTGACTAATATTTAACTTTGCGGCAAGTTCCTTTTCTGTTAACCCCTTACCTTTTCTAACCGATTTTATAACCCCCCCTAATCTTACGTTTATGTTATCCTTCTGGTCGTATAGACTCAGTTTAGCTGGATTTACATAACCCCCCTCATAGGTACTCGCAAAATAATACGTAAGATAGTTACTATCTTTCTCTTTATCTTTCATATTTATCCCATCTATCTTATAGAGGATTATTAATAATATTTTTATTCCTAAGCTTTAGTCGGCTAGATAATAAGTCTCCTAAAGGAAAACACAAACCAAAAAAACACATAAAACGATTAATTAAGATTAAAAATAAAATATTAAGAAATTAATCTTTATTAATCAACACCTTAAAAATATCAAAAAAGGAGTTTAAATGTTGTAAATATACATAATCTTATATTATTAGTGATTTTACATACAAAAAAAATAGTAAATGCTAAAGATGAATCATTCCATCTTTAACATTTACTATAAAAATAAATGACCAATAATTTAATTACAGTAAAAAGCATAAACCTCATTCGTTGAAAAAACATACCCATTATTATAGCCTTGAGGAAATATAAAAATATTCATTTCTAAATCTTTAAAGGTTAAAGGTGAGGGAAGAAATTTAATAAATTCTTCATCTGATATTAGGTCCTTATCAGAAACTATAATTTTATTAGATCTAAGTTTAAAATTATCTTTAATTTTAAACAAATCAAAATATACAACTCTACTTATAATGAGCTTACTTCCCTTACCTTGCACTTCCCCCTGAATATTAACCCAAGCTTTATTTTCATTTGATGTAAACATGAAGTAAAAATACCCTCTATTTCCGTTTTCTAATGTCACATTGAATTTTGATTCACAAGCTATTTTTGATTTTTCATTTTCATCAATAAAAATCAGAAAGCAAGAAACAAATATAAATAGGGACATTAATAAGAAAATAGAAAACTTTATTAATAAAGACAATTTCATTTGCCAATCTCATTACCTAAAATATAAAATGAAACACAATCATTTTTAAAAAAATGAAAGTAATTAAACTTTTTAATACAAAATAGGTATGATGACCTATCATTATATTTATATTTAGTAAAATAAACATATTTATACTTATCGTTAACTTCACCACTTAAATTTTTAACATAATCAATATTTTTATCTATTTTTAAATTATCTAAATTACAATAAACAATTTTCCCACTCGATTTACCACACATTCCATAGTTATATAATTGATTTTTTTTATTATTAACGGTGAAAAATACAAAATAAAGGAAAAAAAATAGAATTACAAACAAGAATAAAAACAAATAAATTTTTTTTGCTTTTATTTTTCCTTTTGTGCTTTTTTTTATATCATTCTTTTCCTTTATTAATGAAGTAATATCTTTAATCTCCTCTCCAAAATCAACTGGAGCTAAAGCCATCATTTTATAATTAATATTTTCATTCAGCATATAGCCTTTTCTTGGGACTGTAGTTATTGCATCATAATTACAGCCTAACTCTTTAAATGCCTTTCTAATAAGAAGAATATTCTGATAAAATGCATTGTTTGTCACAAACTTTTCTTTATCCATCCATCCAATTTTGAATAATTCCTTTTGAGAAATAACCTCCCCTTGATGATCTATCAAATGCTTAAGCAACCTAGATGAAGGAGCTAAAATTTTTCTCTCTTCTTTTAAAGTTAAAGAATATAATGTCCCGCTAAGCTCATCAAATTCAATATCATCATTTATTAGATACATAACCATAACCTTAGTTATTTATATTAAGACAATAATTAGTCATTACCTTAATACTAACAAATGACAAATAATGTGTAAAAAAAATTTTTATCACCAAATAAACACAAAAATCAGAATTATAAGCCAAAGAAAAAATAAGACTTAAGATAAACTAATAGCTATAGATTACAGATGAAAAAAACATTAATTATAGTAAAGAATTAACAGCAAAATCACAATGCTGATTACATTTAAATTATTTGTTAAAATAAGAATAAATAAGATATAGTGTAAAATTTAGATTTATAAAAAATAATGTAAATCAGCAACATACAGCTTAACAAAAATAATTTAATAACTTAATTTATTAAATTCACATAAAAAACCAAAAAAAATATTCAGTTAAATTTAGATTAATATCATAAAAAAGCGTTAACTGATTATTTTTTGTTTTTTTTACTAAAAAAAATTATTAAACAATGAAAAATTCAATTTGAAGATAAATTTATAACTAAACAAATGAAACCATATGATACAAAAAAAATTAAAATCAATTATCTATCTTAAACTTGATATATAATATTAATCTTGTTAATGATTAATAATCAATGTGCTATTTTTTTATAATTCATAGGCAATTGTATTTATTTGTTAATTAATAACTGAATTATTTTAACTCCATCAATACATATGCAAAATAAAAATTAATTAATAACCAAAATGATTAAATTTGAGTGAAAATCAGTCCATATAAAGCTTTATCTTATTGACATTGCCCCTAAAACTTAATTCAACTACGGTAGGATCTAGCGATATCATTTTCGACCTGTTCTAGCAGATGTAAACAAGTAGATAAAATAGCAAATTATAATGCTTTGGATCTTGTGCGGGGCGATGTTGAGATGTTGAAAATAACGGGCAATAGAATGAAATGATTTCGATGGCGGGATCACTAAAACTGCGGGCTATCCATGCACCTTAGCTTATTGTTCCACTACTGGTGAGCGCCCTATCATCACGCTAGTCATTCAATGGCCCATCAACAAAACAGAGTACCTTCTTAACTAAGATTATAGACTTCGGATACTAATACAGCTCAACTGAGGAGATGTATGTCATGCTATGGATCTGGAGACCAACGCGGTTGTATTATGAAACACGCTGTATATTCAGGGAACGTAGTTATATCTATACCTATGGGCGAAATACCTGAGGTGGAACATACAAGATAGATTACACCGTTGATACATGGCCATATAAATATGCTAGACCATTAGATAGTCTCATTACCGGAGAATATTCTGAATGGGATTAAGTCTATTTGATTTAAACATAAACAATGAATTATCTCTTTAACGTGTTTTTTACATCATTGGCTCCAGATTTAGCACTGCACTTAGGAGCAATATTTGTTTTTTGTCGATTACCACTAATTCTATTTGCCCGAAGGGCTGTAGACGGCAAATAATGTCACAAAGAAAGTCTAAGGTCAGGGCCGTCGAGACCCGCGTGAGCGGTTTCAATGTGTTTAATGCCCCAATCCGCCTCCTGCCCTGGTTAAGCCCAATAAAATTAAAACCGTAAAATTGTTTTTTGACCCTTTGAAAAACGCAGTGAGACGGGCAAGAGGCGTAGCCTCGATGAACGGCTGTAGCTGCGCGTTAAGGTGGCCATC
The DNA here is from genome assembly GCF_028482245.1 of Providencia sp. PROV129. Classification (NCBI taxonomy): domain Bacteria; kingdom Pseudomonadati; phylum Pseudomonadota; class Gammaproteobacteria; order Enterobacterales; family Morganellaceae; genus Providencia; species Providencia sp. PROV129. The sequence goes on along the minus strand of NZ_JAMPQD010000037.1, from coordinate 13,144 downwards.
GGCCAGCTTTACGGGGGCAATGGCACCTTGCTGAAACTTTTTCTGAGCGGCAGCCATTTATGGCTTGTTAGCGAAGGCGTTATTGTTTTTATCTTTTTAGAGAGTGCGGCTTGAAAAAACAGAGCCGCATCTCCTTATTTATAAGGTCGTTTAGTTCAGAAGCTAAAAACGAATTTAACCATAAAAATTAGATAGTATTCGAAGTTAATTGAAGCAAACAAAATCATTCGAAGTTAGTCGATTAAATAAAGAACGAAAATGTTCGTGAGCACATCAGCTTGAAGAATTGAGGTGTTGATATAGTCATGCCGCCGCTCAAAAAACAGGCTGTTTAGATTTGGGGCAAACGAAGCCACCGCCAGTCAAGGCGGTAAATTTAAGGGGATGAATTAGGAGTCGGGTAAGTGGTTAATATAATACAGGTAAATAGCTTGCCCTTGTATGCTCGGATATAAGGCTTTCATTTCACGCTCAAACGCCATAACAGCCGCTAAAGGTTGTGTCACCTTCCAGGCTTCAAAACGGCGCCATGCAGTATGCTCAGGACTTTCTGGCGCTTCAAGGCTTTTGGCTAACGCTTTCTTTTCCTTCAGGGCCTTAGCAAGATGTTTCTTTTCTTGCTTGAGCGCTTCATCTTTCCCAATCACTAACGTTTTGAGTTTATCGAGCAGGTTACGAAGTTTATGCTTATCATCGAGTGATGCGACATTCGCGCGTGCGAGTCGCAGTACGTGCTGTGCGTACCGTTTTTGGTAACTCTCCTTTAGCCCCTTCTTTTCCATCCAGCGATTAAAACTGGCCACGACTTCCCGCAGTTCCTGTTTGGAAAAACCCAGTCCATGAAAAAACTCCGGTCGTATCCAGATACGCATCGCTTTGTATTGTTTCGCTTCGATATCAAAATCGCGGTCAATAATAATGAGGTTAGCTTGTTCCCAATCACGCAAAGCATGGAGTATGGGGTCATAACTTTTACGGCCACTGTCATAGCGATACAGTTGACCACACAATTCCGCCAACTTCTCCACTGAGCACATCACTTCAAAGAGCGCGTCACTTTCAGGGTTATAATCCGCATAAGCAATCATGGCCATCGCGAGTGCATCAAACGTTTCTCGACGCTCTGAGCGCACCGATATCCGCTGCTTTCGGCTATAACGCAGCTGGTAAATATGGGGATTTCGGTTCCAGTCATGACGCTTTAACGCTGCCGCAAAACGACGAACAGGCACCAATTGGGGGAGTTTACCCAAAAATTTAGGTACATAGTGGCGATGAATTTTCCCTAAAGAACAAGGAGGTAATGTGATTGTTTGGGTATTATCCATCCCTCCTGCCCCTTATGTTGCACAGAAGGAGTTGAATTTTTTTGCGCATAATTCTATACTCCCCGTAAGGAAAACAACAATCTTCCTAACAGAATTTCAATATGGCCCCTAGAAGTCTTTCCGTCCGCCAAGATAGAGAAGATTTTCGGGGGTTTCTGTTTTCAGAGGGAGATAACAATTCGCACCCACCTCTGATGCCACCTTTAGTGTGGTAACGTGATCAAATGTCTTTTATACAATACACAACCTCATTTTTTTTCAAAAAAATCATTAATAAGAGATGTAATCGCTTTATCCAATTGTTCCTGCAGTGGTTTCGGTACTCGGTTAAACTCATAGCTGAATCCACGATCTTTAATTCGTTTTCGAGCATATGTATTCTTATCATCGAATGACCATAACGCAGTGACACTGACGGCCTCTTGCTTTTTATTAGAAGCAAAATGGTCCGTAATATCTTTGAGTACCGTTAAAATAACGCGTTTTAATTCATCTGATGCAATTTTTTGATTTTCAATTAACTCATTGATTTTATTATTAACAGTCAAAATAATTGGATGATGGTCTAAATGTTTAGAATGGATCAACGATTCTATTTTTAATAAAAATTTATAATCAGAATAAGAAAGCTCAGCTTGGACCGGAAACAATGAAACAAGGTATTCTGGTACAGAAGCCGCCTGGATTGCCCGCGTCACTTTTGCTGTTGATAGCTTTTCATATAGCGCAATTTCTTTCTGAGACATTCCTTTATCACGTAATTGTAATAAACGTAGACCAATTTCTCTTAAATTGTGCTCTTTTGCTGTTTGAATTTCTGTCGCTAATTGCCTTGCATCCTCATTACTGATTTCGGAATCTGTAACTAAAATATTCAACCCAACATGACATAGCAGCGCGGCAGCACGACGTCGAGAACCATCAAGAATTTCAATTTTCCCTGCATTGCGATAGCCTATTGCAGGAAAAAATTGTTGTAATTTGATTGTCCGAGTAATGTCAATGAGTGAGTCTGGCGTCAATGCGTTTTGATCTCGACCATTAACTAAAAAGCGCACAAATGTTTTTTCTGCTAACTCATCAGCAGAAACATGTTCTAAATAAAAAATAGCCGACTTCCCAGATTTAAGTACAAATCGTTGAGAATATCGTTCTTGTTCATTTGACGCTTGCACTGTAGGTGTCGCGCTTAACATTCTTCCAATCGTTTTTCTTTTAGCTTGCATAATAACCTCGGTTCATGCGAATGAATTCAACCCGATCAAATACAGCTTTTGCAAAATCCTCAGCAGCAATTTTTGCATTTTTTAGTGCTTCAGAACTCCCGATATATGTCGCAGGATTTGCTGAAATGACCGTATCAAACGATTCACCACAACGTTCAAAACCATCTAAACGAGGTAACGCAACATCTAACATATCTCCGCCAAAAATTTCTTTGGCTAAGCTATGGCATAATTTATGGTCTGTTTTGTTTACTAATTTTGACATAAAACCAATGTTACTAATTAAATTGACCTTTTCACCTGTAGATTCAATCAATTCAATTAGTTCAGGTAATCGTGTGAGGTATTTTAACGTCGAATGAAAGTCGACCTGTGCCGGCGGAACAGGAGTCATTAAAATATCTGCAGCGGCGATAGCATTAGATAAGAAAGCATCAAGGTGTGGACCACTATCAATAAAAATGAAGTCATAATCATTTTTCAATTTATGGATAATGTTATCTCGTAAAACCGTAAAGAAATTTTGCCCTGGTAAGTGTTCAGCACATAACAGTTCCCATTGGGATGCAATAAAGGCATCTTCAATAGATGCAGGGATGACATCGACTCCTTGAACTACAGAAGACAAAACAAACTCAGTTAGCAATTCTTCGCGTGTCACATTTTGCAACATAGCTTGAGCCGCTGTCGTTTCAATCGAGCCAATAGATTGTTTATGATCTAAAAACATCGTTGCTGACGACTGAGGATCCAGATCAATCACTAGAATACGAAGATCCTCGGAAATTAAATGAGGATGGGTACGCAACGCATGAGCCAATGAAACGGTGCTCACGGTCTTTGAAACGCCCCCTTTTAAGTTGCCAATAAAAAAGGTGAAAGCCTCATTATAACGATCTCGATACTTTGGAACCCCACGATGGTGGTAGATATCAATAATATTTTGGATCGTCATGGCATATTTTTGCGATGAACCCGCTTGGCGTTTTTCGAATTGATACCCTTGCGCTTCCATTTCATTGACTGCATAGTCAACACTCGCGCGCGTTAATTTGGGTAATTTCGCCACTGCAGCTTTAGAATAAACCTGGTAATACGACGTCTCATTGAGCTCTTCTTTTTGGGATTGAATCTGGGTCGTCAACGACTGTAATAATCGCACAGCACGACTGGCAATTTTATCAAACTGATTATTTAGACTAACCACGCCATCTTCTCCCGTATGCAGCTTTATGAACTAAAGCTAATAATCTTACATAAAGGCATAGATGTAAACACTCTAATGTATTTTTTTTCTCCTTTCGTAAATATATAACATAACACACTGATAAATAATGATTATTTTCTGTTTGTTGATTTGGATTTCATAGTGAAATCTCCATAACACTATTAATATTTATTCATTATTAAATTTTTTATATTTCAATATAAAATTTTAATACAATTAAAAATGAAATTTAGTTATTAAATGAATTTAAAATCAATTAAAAAATAAAATTTAATCATATAATTTAATTTTTTGTTAAATAATTACTAGGAATGAAAAGAGTCTTTAAATGTAATTTTTAAGATATTTGCACCAATCACAAAAGAAACATAACCAATTGATAATAAAAGGTTTTATGATTGTACCTGAAGCTAATTTCATAGTGAAATCACCATGTTAAGATTTATCCTACACATATTATGGTTGCATTTTGTCTTGATCACCATCTTTCACAAAAATCGTTTTTTATCGAAAAGAAATATCAAAATGCATCATGGCATCAAGGGTAAAAATCTTTGTATAAATGTCGGTTGAGCTGGCTTTTTTATGCCCCAAGTAGGATTGAATAACCTTGAGGGGAACACCATTAAAAATCAAGTGCATCGCAAAACTGTGCCGAAAGGTATGACACGTGATGGGATCAACAACAAAAGCAGTGCCATTTTGCGTGGCAAGCTCAACCGCAGTCCGCAACCAATTTCGAACGGTGTTATCACTTTGTATCGGCCAAATTTGTGTCTGGTTTTTATACCGCATAGTCACAAAGTAGCTTTTCATTTGCTGAACATAATGACGGTCAAAAAGCGGAACAGCACGCTTTGTGATGGTCGGGGTTTTAACGAGTTCATCTCGTTTTGACGACTGTCGTTGTTTCAAGGTTTTCAAGACCACAAACGGCGTTTCAGCATCAAGATAAAAATCACCTTTCGTCAGTGCAAGAACCTCCTTGATGCGTGCACCGGTGTTCCACAATGTATCTATCAAAGTCCGCTGATGCAGATCAGGAATATAGTGCAATAATTGATTCACTTCTGGCGAAAGCAAATATTTTGGGCAATCTAATTCCGCGGCAATGGCGAGACTGCGCAATTGACGCGCTCGCTCTAAATGCCCTTCGGACAAAAGTGCCTGAGATTGACGACGCACAATCGCCCTCGCCGTTTCATTCTCTACCGGAAAAAAAACTGCCATAACATTCACCTCTACTGATTATATTTTATCAAGACTATTTCAATATCTAACTATTATATTAGTGATCATCAATAAGGTTATCATCATTCCCCATTCTCTGACTCTGAGTCGAAAATAGAAGAGAGCGGCAACCTAAAAGGATCCTCATTTCGATCCTTCACTTTCGGTATTACGTTATTTTTTCCTTTATACCGCAATTAATTATTTCAATAATATACGGTAATAGTCAGTAACTCACAATATATAGGCCATATCCTTGATGTGATCACACAAGATAGGCGAAAATAAGATTGGCCTCTCTATTGCGGAAAATGACGGTAAAGCGCAATAATAAAAAATGCGAATAATTGATTAAAAAACAGGCGACACAGAATTAACTAGGAGAGGACTTCTCACCGGTTCTAATGCAATCATTAAATAATGATAAAAACGACTGAGAATGGCTTATAGGAAGATTTATCTATGTAAGACTTCTTTTGAAAAAAATGAGGTATGAACGAGTAAAGAACCTGAACGCAACTAAAGAAAAAAACCTGTTGAGGGAATTGAATGAGAAATAACAATGGATATCACTACCGAGGTTTTACCGCCGACGTAAAAATCGCAATCAAAGGGTTGAGATCCAGATAGACGCCAGCAACATTTGCATTAATCCAATCCTGTTGTGAAATGGCTGGCCACTTTATGTCATAACCTAAAACAAAAAGCATTTCTTCAAAAAAGAAACGTAATGTCCGCCCATTTCCTTCTCGGAAAGGATGAAGTAGATTAAGCTCACAGAATAAATGGGCTAAATCTTTAATTAAATCAGTAAGATTCGAATGGCATTCTAAGTTTGGGATGATATTAAAAAGCTTTATTGCTTCAGGTTCAATTCTTGAGAAAGTACAAAAACGGGTATTACCCTTTGAAATATCGATATCCCTAACCTTACCTGCCCACGCATATAGGTCTTGAAAGAGATAAAAATGCAAAAACTTTAAATGAGAAAAATCGAATTGCGAAAGAATCGATAATTCACTTTGATATGAAAGATATCGCGCAGTTGTAAAGGCAGTTTCAGCTTCTTCAAGAACCTCTACATCTTGGATATTTAGAACATTGATAAGAATATCCGTGCCAGGATAACAATAGGAATCTTGGCCTATGCCATATTTATCGCGCATATTTGCGTTTTAGCTCTGATATGGAAAGTTTTTTTTCCTTATTTTTCAAAATAATACCTTCATATGAAAGGCTCACTCGATAGTTTTCCAAAGACGTAGAAAATTTAGCTTTAGTCACAAATGTCGTCGTTCTCATCGCTCACCTCTTCAAAATGTTCCTTAGAATTATAAGATGAAGTAAGTATAACATAAAATAGCCATCGCTTTATCTCTAACCCTAAAAAATCTTTCACCCTATATTTTTCATTAAAAATGATTATAGATAATTTAATTTCTATTTTTTCTATATTTATTTATTTTCAAATAAATCATTTTTCTTGCATCATAACTTATTAATATTGTAATTATTTTTGAAAATAAATAAAGGCATACTAAAGATAAAAATGCACTGATAAAACCAAAAAACCATCTTTGTTTTTTTATTAAATTATTAATGTAATCTATAGAAACCTTATCATTAAAAGCATCACAAATTAAACCTACTGAATCTTTTGAAAACCTCACTGAAAATTCGCCTTTATCACATTGTTCTTTGGTAATGCGCCAATCATTAACATCATTTTTGATAAAATTATATTCTACCGCCTCATGGCTATTAAACCAAAACCACCCAGTGTCATCAAACTTGATCAACCCAGCTGGTTTTACTGCTATTGTCGTGCTAGTTGAAAAAATAAACGCGATTATGATTAATAGAAAAAATATACTTAATGGGATCAGAAAATGTATTTTTTTACCTTTAAATATTCAATAGAAAAACAAAACTTTAGCTTTGAAATAACTTTGAAATCTAATTCATATTTTCTCACCCAAGATTCAAAATTATATTTCTGCCTTTTCGATATTGCATTCATATTGTATATCATAATTGAATTTTTCAACTTCTTTTATATCAGATAATAAATCATTATGACTTTCAATATTATGTCCAGTCCAAAATCTAAAAAATCCATCTGATATCGAAAAACCTGATTTGGCTTTGTTTTTTATAAACCTAATAGAACCTATAATAACAAGAGAGATTAGAATAAAAAGTAAGAGTTTATTTTCTAAAATAGAGATAAGTGGTGAGATTAACGCATCTAGCATAGTGTTCATTATAATCATCCATTATTATGGAAAGTTAATTATCAAATATATAATATATAAATATCGTCTTTCAAGTGTTAATATCTAAGAATTTTGTGCTCTACTCGATTTTAGCAAGTTCAGGGCAGCTCTTTCCCTTTAACTGTAATTAATTTCAAATCCATTTCAGGGGCTATTTGAAATTTAGAACTACCACAATAAAATCATCCTTATTTAGGAAACTCTCGACACCATTTGGGTAGCGATAGCTTATTTTCACGCCAACCCAAACTTATTCTTTTCTTAGCTGTAAATAATGACTCAATCCTTGGCAATTTAAGCTACTTAATCCTGCCAAATAAACACTGAATATCCATCACTTACAGGGCATCGACCCAATCAGGCTTAGTTCCAGGCCAGTAGTATACGCCCGAAGGTAACTTTTTCAGCCAGCCACTTTGCGTATACTTATGGGTTAAGGAGTAACCCAATCCGTTCTTCGCCAACCATTGCTGTAAAACAATCGAGCCAGAAGATGTATGAGTAATCAGCCAGTTTATTTTAGATGAAATTTTTACACATTAGGCATGAATATGATATAAATAGTAAGCCCATAGTTTATCATTTATGATACTTTAACACCTTACTGTTAAAAAACACAAAAATATAAACCATCTGATATAGCTTATATTCTTATTTTTTTAATGTATTCAAATCTGAAACTAACAAAGACTCTCTGAACTCAAATAGTTCTTGTTGCGCTACTTTCACTCCTTCTTGTATATCTAGCTCGTTCGCTTCGAGGTTTTTTGCACTTATTACATTCGTGCAAGCAATATCATGCCAAGAATCAGTTAATAAGCATTCCGTATATTTAGCAACTAAATCGTCATGATTATTGACATACCATTCAACGGAGGTCTTATCATTACAGCCTGATGTTGTGATAACAGATATAATGATGTTAACTAATAAAAAATATTTGGTCATTATACTTATCCTTACCGATTTTTTTGAGTCCGATACGGATGTATTTAACAGCTCAACTCGTGATTTTTTCTTTTGTCGTAAAAGTAAATTAAGATTTTCAAAGTCTGACTAATATTTAAATAACTTCAGCTAAAGCCACTTCTGGAACACAAACATTGCCTTCAAATAATTTTCGGGCAGTTCGGAGCACAGCAGCTTGAGTATTTTCGATTTGATTTCCATCCTTTAACAATGAAACTGTAATTTTCCCACTTGGATGCTCAATAGTTACAATACTAGTCAATGCATCTTCAGGTTGGCTGCTAATGATTTTTTGCGCAACGGAACCTTTAATTATTGTTGCGGTTGAAATACCAATAGAACCTGTAATAGCTAGTGACTTGTGGCAATTATGAGGCATGAAATAGCGAACTTTTATCGTACCACCTTCCGTAGGTTTACTAAGAAGGACTGGCTTTGGAATAACTTTGCCAGTTACATCGCCAAATCCCATTGCCGCTCCAGCCTTAAGACGGATCTTTTCAAGTCGTTGCATAAACACCAAGTCAGAATCTAGTTCGGATGGAGATTCCTCCCCCATTTTACCCATTTGATGTGCATCGATTAAGATCATTGGCATTGCCATATCAATACATGTAACTTCAACGCCATCAAATACATCAATTGTATTGCCAGTAGGAAGCAATTTACCCGTTTTGCAACCTGCGGAATTTAGAAACGTCAAACCAATTGGAGCAGCTGAACCTGGTACGCCATCAATTTGAGTGTCTCCGTCATAAATTACTTTAAAATCAGGGGTCTGTACTTCGGCATTAACTAATGTTCCAGTATTGAGATTCCGAATACGTACCGTTGTTACTGGATTTTTGGGAGTAACTAATCCCTTTTCAATTGCAAACGGGCCAACTGCACACAGCATGTTTCCACAATTTGGAGTTGTATCAACTCTCCGCTCTTTCACCATGACCTGAGCAAAAAGGTAATCGATATCAGCATCAGGGCTATCCGAAGCACTCACAATAGCCACTTTACTGGTTTGCGGACTTCCCCCACCGATACCATCAATTTCAAGCTCATGACCTGCTCCCATCAAATTCAGCAGAACAATATCTCGCTCTTGAATGTTATCAGGCAAATCACTCGCAAGAATGACAGGCCCCTTAGAAGTACCACCACGCATCAGAACGCAAGGAATGTTGAACATTGTTTTTTCTCTTTCCACATGTTAAATGATGCGCTAAGCGTCCCATATACGAATAAATAACTCTAATGCCAAAAAACGAGAGATTAATGCGTTTTACACATTAATAGGCCTTCGGTTACTATGATTTAATTCCGGTATAAATGTGAGGTTTGAGAAATGCAGCATGAACTACAGGGGATTCAATCTTTTGTTAAAATAGCAGAAACTGGGTGCTTTACAAAAGCATCTCAATTTTTGCACATATCCCAACCCGCGTTAACGAGAAGAATAAAAAAGCTTGAGGAGAGTTTGGGCGCAGCGCTATTTGAACGCTCTACTCGGCGAGTAAAATTGACTGCAGTAGGAAGAGACTTTCTACCTAAGGCAAAAGATCTCATCGATTTTTATGAAAACTCGATACTGAGTATTAAAGAAATGGCTACGCATCAAACAGGTGTAGTTACCCTATCCTGTTTACCCACCGCAGCCTTCTATTTCTTACCCTCTGTTATTCGTGATTACAATGAACATTACCCAAATATACGTATCCGTATACTTGAACATAGTGCCAGCGACTGCCTCGAAGCTGTACTCAATGGAGATGCGGATTTTGGAATAAATATGATCAACATCACACACCCGAATATAGAGTTTACACCTCTGGTTAATGAACCTTTCGTTCTCGCCTGTAAACGAGACCATGAGCTTGCAAAAAAATCCCTTGTGATGTGGGAAGATCTTGCTGGACTCAAACTTATTGGAGTCCGTAAATCGAGTGGTAACCGACTTCTGATTGATCAAGCCCTAGAAAGTTTTGACTGGAAACCAAACTGGTTTTACGAGGTAAGACATCTATCCACTTCACTCGGGATGGTTGAAGCTGGATTGGGTGTTGCTGTTGTACCCAGCATAGCAATGCCTATAGATGAGCATCATATACTGGTTAGCCGACCACTTATAGAACCAGTAATCAGGAGAACGCTTGGATTAGTATCAAGAAGAGGAAATACTCTGAGTCCTGCGTCCGAGAGATTCCGTGAAATGTTGATGAAACTTTGGTCTCAGGACAAAACCAGCCCTTGGATTAGTAAATTCAGTAGCTAAGTTGTATTCATTGCATTCTGTTCCAAAACATAACCGCCCCCTTTTAAAAAGGGTACATAAGGGTCTTTGGATGTGAATTATGAGATTTTTTCTGCACTCACATGTGTAATGACCATTATTCAGATTCTGCAAAATTAAAGTGAGATTATTGGATTTTGAATACCGCAGGCCGCCGAATATTTAATAATATTACGGATACTCGCGTTACCAACGTTCGACTCCATACAAGGAGTGTTATATTTTGTCTGCTTTATATCTTTTGAGTATACCTAAATTGTACCAATGAATTCTGCCTATATGCTACACACGAGTGTGTTGACAATAGATACACGCAAGGTTATCGTGTATCTATTGTATATGTATATATAGGAGTTAAGATCATGCGTAATGCTGCAATTAATCTTCGGGCTTTACCTGAACAACGAGACTTAATTGATGAGGCTGCTAGTCTTCTTGGTAAGAATCGGTCTGACTTTATGCTTGAAGTCGCTTGTGAAAGAGCACAAGCAATATTACTAGATCAAGTTTTTTTCCAATTAGATAATGAAAAGTTTCAGCAATTTAATTTATTGCTTGATGCTCCAGTTAATAGTAACCCTGGTCTAGATCGTTTAATGGCAATAGAAACACCATGGAAGGAAATATAGTGAACTTGCAACTATCAGCTCCTAAACCATTATCTTCATCTCATAAACTTGATGATTTTTTTTGTGGTGAATCATCTTTGGATGATTGGTTAAAGCGTCGGGCTCTATCTAACCATTTGAATGGAGCTAGTCGAACCTTTGTTATCGCTGATTCATATCAACACGTTTGGGGTTATTATGCATTAGCGACTGGAGCAATCTCTCATAATGAAGCCACAGGTCGTGTTCGTCGAAATATGCCTGAGCCAATTCCAGTTATCGTACTTGGAAGATTAGCAATTGATTTACGTGCTCAGGGAAGAAAATTTGGTGCTTCTTTATTACAGGATGCTGTTGTTCGAGTTAGAGCGGTTGCTGAAAATACTGGGGTTCGTGCGTTACTCGTTCATGCTTTGAATGATAAAGCAAAACAATTTGATGAATACTATGGTTTTACTGCGTCCCCTATTAGCCCTATGACATTGATGCTTAGACTATAATTTAACCTACATTTTAAGTTTTATCTTTTATAAATGGGTTCAACGATACCTTATCATTTAGTTAATGCACATAAGTAAAATGATACGTTTCTCGATCTGCACTCATACCTTTCATATAGTTATGCTCAAAAGATATGGATTTAATTGACTTTCAAGAGGAGGCAGTGATGGGGTTGTGACTCTGGTATGATGAATACGGGAAAGGGCATTTACCGCTAAGAAAGTCGTCATATCGCCGCAGGGGAAAAAATTAACTTTATTCGTGCAGACAAAGAGCGTGAGCGAGTGACGAACAGTGATTGAGCACGGGCAAATTATCATTACCAAGGTCGATGAATCTCGCGCTTAATCCGAATAGCAAATTGGTTGACCAACACTGGATTACGGTTATGCGGGGACAGCACACAAAGCGCAAGAAGCAAGTAGTCTGTATGTGATTGTCCTAGGGGTATCGAATTAGAACGATGTATGCTAGCCACTTTGCGAGATACTAAACTGTTAGCTCAAGTTTGAGCTAGTACATCTGAACCCACAAAAATTTCGATGAGCTCCCTTTGTAAAAATTTGTTAGACTGTATTTATGAAAGCTCTTTTTGCGTTTTTTTAGGTAGAGACTCAAAAACCAGCCGATAGGACTCTTTAAGTAACGAAATTATTTCGTCGGTTGGCAAGCTAGATTTTTCAAGCTTTACGGATATCCAGTGAATTTTATTTGAGTAAACAAGCCGAATTTCGTTTGATGTTTGGCGAGGGAATTTCTCGTGAAGGGGAAATTTTACAGTTGGGAACGGACGCGAAACTGATTACCAAATCAGGCGCATGGTATAGCTATGGCCATGAAAAACTTGATAATGGTAAAGATAAATCTATTCAATATCTTAAAGACAATCCCGTTTTGGCAAATGAAATCGAGCAGACGATAAGAGAAAGTCATTTCGAACCCACATTTTCACGTTTACAAAATGAAGACAAACCTGAAAATCACGAAGTAATTCGACTAGATGTGTAAAACACATTATGCCTTTTAAAAGCTGCGCTCATGCTGCTTTTAATTTATCGTATTGACATACATTAAAAATTGAGCCAAAAGTGACAAATTGACACTTTTAACGCTAAAAATAATACTTATGACTGGATTTGAATTAAAATTGTGGCGACGAGGAATGAATTGGGATCAGAAACGCGCAGCTAAAGAACTGGGCGTAAGTGTGAGAAGTTACAAACGTTATGAAAAAGCGCAAAGTATCGCTAAACTCATTGAGTTAGCGACGTTTGCATTAAGCATAAAAATGAAAAAGCAATAGCGGCAGACTACTGCAGGGAAATGAGTTCTTCACGGCTTAAACCGGTACTTTCAATGATAAGGTCAAGACTAACCCCATTTTTAAGTAGGTTACGCGCCACATCCAACTGGCGTTGATGTGCAAGCAATCGTTCTTCCTCTCTACCTTTCTCGATACCTTGCTCTAGGCCTTTTTCCCAGCCAATTTTTTCG
>NZ_JAMPQD010000036.1:0-25044 GCF_028482245.1 Providencia sp. PROV129 | reverse complement strand
TTTTTCTTTTAGAAAGTCAAGTGTTTATTTTCAACTTTTTCTTTCTTCACATCGTGTTATCACTTACTTTCTCAAGTTTGGCTTAAGGCTTTTATTTTCTAACCTCACCACCGAAGCGGTTTGCCGTGACAACGGATGCGCATTATAGGGAGGTGGCAGAATTACACAACCTTTTTTTTAAAAAAAAACACTGTTTGAGGATAAAATCACCACCTTGCCTTTTTTAGCCTCACAATGGTTATAAAAAGAGCAATTTTTCACCTATAATTCTTACTTTGACGTACTTATTTAGTACATTAACTCATAATAAGTTAACAAGTTACTTATCATTCTTTCTTTTTCATTTTTATGGCTATTGATATGAATAAACCTTTACGATCTTACTTGGGCATCTATCCTTCACTTGAACCACGAGTTTTTATCGATCCATCTTCAGTGGTTATTGGTGATGTACGATTAGCTAAAGATGTTAGTATTTGGCCTCTTTCCGTTTTACGTGGAGATGTTAACTACATTGCTATTGGTGCTCGTACGAATATTCAAGATGGCTCCGTATTACATGTGACACATAAATCCGCCAGCAATCCAGAGGGAAACCCACTAATCATTGGTGAAGATGTCACTGTTGGGCACAAAGTTATGCTTCATGGTTGCACTATTGGTAATCGAGTATTAGTCGGAATGGGTTCAATCGTAATTGATGGGGCTATAATAGAAGATGATGTCGTGATTGGTGCGAATAGTCTAGTTACTCAAGGTAAGCGTTTGGAATCTGGCTATTTATATATGGGCAGCCCAGCAAAAGCCATCAGGAAACTGACTGATGCTGAACTCGCGCATTTACGTTATTCCGCCAATAATTATGTTGAATGGAAAAATAATTATTTATCTTCTGATAATACGTAAATTCCATTTTCATCATCGAAGCCTTGTGCGATCAAGGCTTCGAACTCTTCTTCTACATCCCATCGATTTTGTTGAAAAAATACTAATGCCGTTTCTTCTTCACCATATCGTTGAAATAAAAGAGCTTGCGAAATAGTGCATTCCGCAAGTAGACCGCTAATTAACACAGGAAAACGCACCACCCCAGATGATTCATCCCATTCTTCCCTATCGGGGAATTGGATCAATTGATTCACCTTTTAATTCCTTATATAAAGCAGACAAAACAGGTGTAATTTCTGGTTGAACACCATGCCATAATTTGAACGAAAATGCGGCTTGCCCAACTAACATCCCAAGTCCATCAGCAATTTTTGTCACCTGATGTTGACGCGCAAACTCAAGGAAAGGTGTTAATGTTGCTTGATAAAACATGTCATAACAAGCAATTTTCTTTGTAAAAACAATTGGGTTAATCGCAGGGATCTCTCCACTAACACCTGATGACGTCGCATTTATAACCAGATCAAAATCTGCTGAGCCGATCTGTTCGAGCGCTTTTCCTCGAATCTTGCCTAATGAGGAGAACTCATTAACTAACGTTTCTACTTTAGAAAACGTTCTATTTGTCAGTGTGATATCACAACCAAACTCTAAAAGCGGTAATAATGCACCTCGTGTTGCTCCACCAGCACCGATGATGAGTACTCGACTATTTGGCTGCACAAATTCTAAACGTTGTAAGTCTAACAGTAACCCCATCCCATCTGTGTTATCACCAAGCAGTCGGTTATCATCAAGCTTCATCACCGTATTGACCGCACCACAAATTTGAGCACGCTCAGTCAACTCAGAAACAACTAAAAAAGCTCGTTCCTTAAATGGCAAGGTGATGTTTGCGCCTTTTCCACCTTGTGAAAAAAAAACGCCCAAACTTTCTTCAAAGTTTTCTATCGGTGCTAAAATTTTTTCATACTCAAGAGTAATCCCCGTTTGTTCTGCAAACATCTTATGTATAAACGGTGATTTACTGTGCTGAATCGGATTTCCAAAGACTGCAAACATTTCCATTAATATTATCCTTTACGATACAATTCGCCTGTCTTGGCATCCCTGATTTCAGATGGGTTCTGGCGGCCACCAACATTTCCATCAAGCACAGGCACCCTGTCATTAAACTGTGCAATAACCTCTTCAGTGGTTCTGCATGGCTCAAACCCGCTTAAATTGGCACTTGTTGATACCAATGGCTTACCATAATGACGACAAAGTTTTTTGACAAGTGCATGGTCGGTAACTCTCACGGCTAGTGTATCAAACCGCCCTGTTAACCATTTAGGTGTTGTCGCTTTAGCTGGAATAACCCATGTCACTGGCCCTGGCCATGTCGCGAACATCGCTTGTTTTTGCTCTTCCGTTAATTGTGCATCATCGATGTAATCTTTTAATTGCTCATAAGTATCAGCTATGAGAATCAATCCTTTTTCCCAAGGACGCTGTTTAAGGTCTAAAAGCTGATGAACTGCCGTCTCGCTATCAGGGTCACAACCTAAACCAAAAACAGCTTCAGTTGGATAGGCGATCACTTTTTCTTGTTTTAACGAAACAATAATACTTTCAATTGCAGGTGTAGATTCATTTGACATAGTTTTAACTCATTATTCTTCTTGTTGCTTACCGCAGCGTTTGCTGGCACAAAATAATCTTACTCCCAGTCCCCCCCTTTTTTCCATCAATAATGGATATTCACAAAACATACATTTACCAACAGTAGGCTTATTATTAAGAATAAACTGACAGTTAGGGTAGTTATCACAGGCATAAAAAGTCTTCCCAAAACGGGATTTTCTTTGGAGTAAATTGCCTTTTTGGCATTGTGGGCAAGGAACTTTTGTTTCATCTGGTTTATCTATGAGCTCAATATGCTCACATTCAGGGTAATGACTACAACCAATGAACATACCAAACCGACCTTGTTTCAATACCAGGTCATGCCCACACTGAGGACAAAGCTGCCCATCTAACACCTTGATAACATGACTTTCAATACTTGGCCTCAATGGGCGCATATAGTGACATTCTGGATAACTAGAGCATCCAAGAAAAGGCCCATGGCTACTATTACGGATCACCAGCAAAGAATTACACTCTGGGCAATATTCGTTTTTATCTGTATCAAAAGGCAATTGTTTCGACATTTTTTTCTCTTACTTTTAATCAATCAATTAACTTAGTCTGATATATCCACCAGAGCAGGAGCGAATCACACCATTAATTTCCATTTCTGTTAATATTGAAACAACTTGAGTAATCGGCATCTGAACTTGAGTCGCAATAGTATCCACTGGTGTAACTTGGTAGCCCACCACATCAAAAATTTTATTTTCAACCAAACTAAGCTTGGGAAGCGTGTCATTGTTCTTATAAGCATCGATGGGAAGCTCAGATTGGACCCAATTTAGCCCATCCCTTAAATGCTGTAAAATATCCTCAGCATCCACTAATAAATAAGCGCCTTGTTGCAATAACCAGAGGTTACCACCAAATGCAGGATTGCCAAGAGGTGCAGGAAGCGTAAAAAGGTCACGATTTTGCTCAATAGCATAACGCGCTGTAATTAAGGAGCCACTTTTCATACCCGCTTCTATGACGACTACCACTTTACTTAACCCGCTAATAATTCGATTTCGTCTTGGAAACTGTTTGGGTAATGGTGGAGTATCTGGCCAGTATTCCGATACGAGAGCCCCATTTTCTTTTATTTGTTCAGCAAGCGCATCATGTTGTTTCGGATAAATATTTTCCAAGCCACTACCCAAAACAGCAATAGTCACGCCATTGTTATCAAGTGCAGCCTTATGGCTTATCCCATCAATGCCTAACGCAAGTCCGCTGGTAATCGCCATCCCATATTGAACAAAATCCTTAACAAACTCCGTCGACCACTTTCTACCATACTCACTCGCTTGCCGACTTCCAACTAAAGCGATTTGTTGCGTTGCAAGTATTTCTTTTTTTCCTACCACAAAAAGCAAAAGTGGTGGGTGATGGATCTGTTTTAATAAAAAAGGATAAAGAGGGTCTATAAAAGTAATCATTTGATTACTTTTATCCATTAACCATTGTTGTACTTTTTCCAATCGGTGCTTTGGCACATTAAGGAATTGTAGCCTTTGTATTTCGTTTAAACCACAGTGTTGCAAAGCCCTATTACTGATTTTACTAAGTTGTTTTAGCTCATTAATAATGCCTACTGCATGAATGGGTAATAACCGACTTACCAGAGACATTCTTAACCATATTTCTTGGAGGTTCATTTCGTCATCCTGACTGATTAGTAGATATGTTCCTCAGTGAACAAATCATAACCAATACTGTCAATATGCCCGAGAAATGTCTAGAATAAGCATTAATTCCCATTCACTTTTTGGAAACCGCTCGAAAAATTTATGTCAGTCTTAAACGTATTACATTATCCAGACGAGCGCTTACGCACAATTGCTAAGCCAGTCGAAAAAGTTGATGCGCAAATTCAACTCATTGTAGATGATATGTTCGATACCATGTACGAGGAAGAAGGTATTGGGCTCGCTGCTACGCAAGTCGATATCCACCAGCGGATCATTGTTATTGATGTGTCTGAAACACGTGACCAACGTTTAGTGATTATCAATCCTGAATTATTAGATAAATCAGGTGAAACGGGTATCGAAGAAGGATGTCTTTCTATTCCTGAGCAACAAGGGTTTGTTCCTCGAGCAGAGCAAGTCAAAATCCGTGCATTAGATTATAATGGCGAGCTTTTTGAACTCGAAGCTGATGGTTTATTGGCTATTTGTATCCAACATGAAATGGATCACCTTGTTGGTAAGCTGTTTGTTGATTACTTATCGCCGTTAAAACGCCAACGTATTCGCCAGAAAGTTGAAAAGCTCGATAGGCTTAGAGCGAAAGAGGCAAAAAATAGCTAGTTTAGTGAATAAAAACAGGGAAATTAACGTGTCAGAACCATTAAAAATTATCTTTGCAGGAACGCCTGATTTTGCAGCAAAACATTTAGCTGCTCTTCTTGGAACCCAGCACCAAATCGTTGGCGTTCTTACTCGCCATGATAAACCTGCAGGTAGAGGTAAAAAACTAACGCCGAGCCCTGTAAAAGTTTTAGCGCAGGAACATGACATCCCTGTTTTTCAACCCATATCTCTAAGAGGCGCTGAAAATCAACAGTGGCTCAAAGACAGAAATGCAGATCTCATGATAGTTGTCGCATATGGTTTGATTTTACCCCAAGCTGTTTTAGACATTCCTCGCTTAGGCTGTTTGAATGTACATGGTTCCTTATTGCCTCGTTGGCGTGGAGCGGCACCGATTCAACGCTCAATTTGGGCCGGGGACGCTGAAACAGGGGTGACAATTATGCAGATGGATGCGGGATTAGATACGGGCGACATGCTGTATAAAGCTGTCTGCCCCATCACGCCGAACGACACCAGTGCAACCCTGTATGAAAAACTCGCTATCACTGGGCCGGAAGCTTTAATTCATACGGTTAATATGTTATCTACGGGCCAATGTACACCAGAAAAGCAAAATGATGCTCTTGCCAATTACGCAGAAAAACTCTCTAAAGAAGAAGCTCGTATTGATTGGCAACAAGATGCGGCTCATATTGAACGTTGTATCCGTGCATTTAATCCATGGCCGATGAGCTATTTTGTGGTTCAGGAACAACTGATTAAGGTTTGGCAAGCTGAAGTGATTGAAGATTTACAAGGTAAGCAACCTGGCACAATCATTCGTGCGGATAAAAATGGGATATGCATTGCTACGGGGAATGGCGTATTAAATATCACCCAATTACAACCACCAGGCAAAAAAGCCATGAGTGCGCAGGACATACTAAACTCCCGCCGTGAATGGTTTACCCCAGAGCAAATTCTCGATTAACGAATCTGTAAACTGCCTGAAATATCAGGCAGTTTTATTTTAGTAACTAAAAGACCCATCTTCACTTATGAAAAACACATACAATTTGCGTAGTCTCGCTGCGACTGCAATTAACCAAGTTATCGATAATGGGCAATCATTAAGTACTGTTTTGCCTGATTTGCAACGTAATATCAACGATAAAGATAGAGCATTATTACAAGAGATTTGCTTTGGTGTTCTACGTTATTTACCTAAGCTTGAATGGTTTATTAGCCAATTAATGGAAAAACCGCTCACGGGTAAACAGAGAACCTTGCACTATCTAATTATGGTCGGTATCTATCAGCTACTCTACACACGTATACCAGCACATGCAGCATTAGCTGAAACCGTAAATGGTGCCGTCGCACTCAAACGCCCTCAACTAAAAGGCTTAATCAATGGTGTCTTACGTTCTTTTCAACGCCAACAGGTTCAATTAGAAGAACGGATCGCGAATAACAATAGCCAATACCTTCACCCGAGTTGGTTACTCAAGCGTTTACAAGTTGCTTATCCTAATGATTGGCAAACTATTGTTGAAGCAAATAATCAGCGCCCACCTATGTGGCTAAGAGTCAACTCCCAACATCATACTGCAGAGCAATATCTTGGTCTGTTAGAACAAGCAGAAATAGCGGCACACTTGCACTCAACTCATCCCAGTGCTATCCGCTTAGAGGAACCTACCGCAGTCACAAAATTACCAGGCTTCGATGAGGGTTGGTCAACAGTACAAGATGTTTCTGCTCAAGGCTGTGCAGAACGACTTGAACCACAAAATGGTGAAAATATTTTAGATTTATGTGCGGCACCAGGTGGCAAAACAACACATATTTTAGAGCTCGCACCAAAAGCTAATGTACTTGCAGTTGATATTGATGAAACCCGTCTAAAACGAGTAAAAGATAATTTAATTCGTCTTAAGCAACACGCTACTGTCGTGCAAGGAGACGGTACACAGCCCGAAAAATGGGCTGATGGGCAGCAATTTGATCGAATTTTACTTGATGCACCTTGTTCGGCGACTGGAGTTATCCGTCGCCACCCTGATATAAAATGGCTACGTCGTGACTCCGATATCAATGAACTGGCAGAATTACAGGCTAAAATCTTAGAGGCTGTTTGGCCTTATCTAAAAGCAGGTGGTACTTTATTGTATGCGACCTGTTCTGTCATGCCTGAAGAAAACTGTCAGCAAATACAACGGTTCCTTACTAAACATTCCGATGCACATCTAAATGATGGGACAGAGGCAGGACTGCAAATATTGCCAAGTGCTGAAGGTGGTGATGGCTTCTTTTATGCACGTATAATAAAACAAGTACAATAATAAGTCATGAGTTACCTAATATAGGAATATGCAATGAAAATCATTATTCTAGGCGCTGGGCAAGTCGGTGGCACACTTGCTGAAAATTTAGTTGATGAGAACAATGATATTACAGTCGTTGATACCGATGGCGATCGTCTGCGCCAGCTGCAAGATCAATTCGATCTACGTGTCGTCAATGGTCATGGCTCCCATCCACGCGTGCTTCGTGACGCAGGGGCTGAAGATGCTGATATGTTAGTCGCGGTCACTAACTCTGACGAAACAAATATGATTGCTTGCCAAATTGCATATAGCCTATTTAATACTCCGAATAAAATTGCACGGATCAGAGCCACCGAATATATCCGTGAGGCAGATAAGCTTTTTCTTCCTGAGCAGATCCCAATTGACTACCTGATATCACCTGAGCAATTGGTTATCGACTATATCTATAAACTGATTCAATATCCTGGTGCTCTTCAGGTTGTTAATTTTGCGGAAGGTAAAGTCAGTATTGTTGCTGTAAAAGCTTACTATGGTGGTTCACTGGTAGGGAATGCTTTATCTAGCTTACGTGAACATATGCCACATATAGATACGCGAGTTGTTGCGATATTTCGGCAAGATCGCCCTATTCGTCCTCAAGGCTCAACGGTTATTGAAGCAGGTGATGAAGTCTTCTTTGTCGCTTCAACACAACATATTCGCGCAGTAATGAGTGAGCTACAAAGGCTGGAAAAACCCTATAAGCGCTTAATGATTGTGGGTGGAGGAAATGTTGGTGCAGGTCTAGCTCGGCGTTTAGAAAAAGATTATAGCGTTAAGCTTATCGAGCGAAACCAGCAACGCGCGACTGAATTAGCACAACTGCTACATGATACCATCGTATTTTATGGTGATGCATCTGACCAAGAGCTACTCACTGAAGAACATATTGAGCAAATGGATGTGTTTATCGCCCTCACAAATGATGATGAAGCTAATATTATGTCTGCAATGTTAGCGAAAAAAATGGGGGCCAAAAAAGCAATGGTGCTTATCCAGCGTTCAGCCTACGTTGAGCTTGTTCAGGGGGGAGTGATTGATATTGCCGTCTCTCCTCAGCAAGCCACGATCTCTGCTTTATTAAGCCATGTAAGAAAAGCCGATATTGTTAGTGTTTCTTCTTTAAGAAGAGGTGTCGCAGAGGCCATTGAAGCTATTGCACACGGTGATGAAAATACCTCAAAAGTGGTCGGTAAAAAAATATCTGAAATTAAACTTCCTCCAGGAACAATTATTGGCGCAATAGTTCGAGAAGAGGAAGTTATTATAGCTAGCGATTATCATATTATTGAACAAGGTGACCATGTCATTATGTTTATTACAGATAAAAAATACGTTCCTGACGTAGAGAAATTATTCCAGCCAAGCCCGTTCTTTTTATAAAATAATAAAAAGAACGTAAATATTTGCAGCTTAATAAATCTAGCGACTATAATTTGTTAACCTAACACGCACTTTGTTTCAATTGAATTATTTATTAAGGGGTCGTCGATGAGTTTTTTAAAAGATTTTCGCGAATTTGCCATGAAAGGCAATGTAGTAGATATGGCTGTCGGTATTATTATTGGTGCTGCATTTGGTAAGATTGTTTCTTCATTAGTTGCTGATGTCATCATGCCCCCATTAGGCCTACTCATTGGTGGGGTAGACTTTAAATCATTTAGTGTTGTACTAAAAGAAGCACAAGGTGATTTGCCAGCTGTTGTACTTAATTATGGAATGTTTATACAAACTGTATTTGACTTTGTTATTGTAGCTTTTGCGATCTTTATGGCAATTAAAGTAATGAATAAAGTTCGTCGTGAAAAAGAAGCTGCACCAGCTGAACCAACGCCGCCCTCTACTGAAGAAGTTTTATTATCAGAAATTCGTGATTTATTGAAAGAGCAGAATAAAAAATAACTAAAAAGCCAGTGGTAATAAGTAAATAAACCTATTACCGCTGGCCTCCCAGTTATTTGCCTTATTATTTTTTCCTTTTCTTGTATAACTTCCTTTTCCTTTTTTATTTTTTTCTACTCGTTGACGAAATAATGGGTCATGAAGTAATGCTTCAATTGCATTATCTTTTATCTCACCACGTTTGTGTTGATATTTACTCATAATATACCTTCTTTAGTTTCAGTTAATAACCTTAATAAACCTTAGATGCACCCCGCTCTAGAATCTCCATAATAGAACAGTATGTTGACGCATGTTCCTCACCACAGCATGCAGAACTCAACATCTTCAGTGAATCACGCATGATAATAAGCTCTTGAATCTTTTTTTCAACTTCCAGTAATCTGATATCGACAATATGTTTAGACTCCTGGCAAGTATGGTGTTCTGGATCAACACGAATAGACAACAGCTCTGATATTGCTTCTAAAGTAAAACCTAATTGCTTTGCATAACGGATAAAACGCAATCTCTGAAGGTCTTGTTCTGTAAATAAACGATAACCACCTTCGGTACGTACTTTGTGCCCCATTAGCCCTTGTTTCTCATAGAAGCGAACTGTATCGGGAGTCACATCGGCTAACTTGGCAATTTCACCTATCTTATACATACTCATAATGCTTTACCTGTAAATAAGGATTGATAGTAGAAAATTCAAGGGAAGAACAAATCATTCGAAGGGTAAGAATAGCAGGTACAAAAAAACCGGGCAAATATACCCGGTTTTCTTGAAAGCTACTGTAGATTACTCTGCAGCTGCTTCTTGAGACTCAACAGCACGGTCAACAAGCTCGATGTAAGCCATCGGAGCGTTGTCGCCTGTACGGAAGCCACACTTAAGAATACGAGTGTAACCACCAGCACGAGCTGCGAAACGAGGTCCCAGTTCATTAAATAATTTTGCAACGATCTCGTTATCACGAGTACGTGCGAATGCCAGACGACGATTAGCTACGCTGTCGGTCTTGGCAAGAGTAATCAGCGGCTCAACGACGCGACGCAGTTCTTTCGCTTTAGGCAGAGTCGTCTTGATGATCTCATGACGAACTAAAGAACCAGCCATGTTACGGAACATAGCTTGGCGGTGGCTGCTGTTGCGGTTCAATTGACGACCACTCTTACGATGGCGCATGACCTTATCCTTCTCAGTAAAACCTTAACCTGTGATCTTAATCATCAGCAATACTTGCTGGTGGCCAATTTTCTAAGCGCATGCCCAGAGAAAGACCACGAGATGCCAAGACGTCCTTAATTTCAGTAAGAGATTTCTTACCAAGGTTAGGCGTTTTAAGCAACTCAACTTCTGTACGCTGTACCAGATCACCGATGTAGTGGATAGCTTCTGCTTTAAGGCAGTTAGCAGAGCGGACAGTCAATTCCAGATCGTCAACTGGGCGCAATAAGATAGGATCGAATTCTGGTTTTTCTTCTTTAACTTCTGGTTGACGTACATCACGTAAATCAACAAAAGCTTCAAGCTGTTCAGCCAGAATGGTCGCTGCACGGCGAATCGCCTCTTCAGGATCGATTGTACCATTAGTTTCCATTTCGATAACTAACTTATCCAAGTCAGTACGTTGCTCAACACGAGCTGCTTCAACATTGTAGGCAATACGCTCTACAGGGCTGTAGCAAGCATCGACTAACAAACGACCAATTGGGCGCTCATCTTCTTCCGAATGAACTCGGGCAGAAGCCGGCACATAACCACGACCACGCTGAACTTTAATACGCATATTAATTGATGCGTTTTCGTCAGTCAGGTGGCAGATGATATGCTGTGGCTTGACGATTTCGACATCACCATCATGGATGATATCGGCTGCAGTCACAGGGCCAATGCCAGATTTATTCAAGGTTAAAATAACTTCATCTTTCCCCTGAACTTTTACCGCCAGCCCTTTCAGGTTGAGGAGAATCTCCAGGATATCTTCCTGTACACCTTCTTTGGTGCTGTACTCATGCAGTACACCATCAATCTCAACCTCTGTCACCGCACAACCCGGCATAGACGAAAGCAGAATACGGCGCAGTGCGTTACCTAGAGTATGGCCAAAGCCACGCTCTAAAGGCTCAAGGGTCACCTTAGCGTGCGTCGAACTCACTTGCTCGATATCTACCAGGCGCGGTTTTAGAAACTCTGTCACAGAACCCTGCATTGTGTCCTCTCTTTGGTGCTAAGCTTTACTTGGAGTAAAGCTCGACGATCAGGTGTTCGTTAATGTCCGCAGACAAGTCAGTACGTTCAGGAATACGTTTGAACACACCTTCCATTTTAGCAGCATCAACTTCCAGCCAAGTTGGCTTCTCACGCTGTTCAGCCAGCTCTAAAGCAGCCTTAATACGAGACTGTTTTTTAGCTTTCTCACGAACGCTGATAACGTCATTCGGGGAAACCTGATAAGAAGCGATATTAACAACACGACCATTTACCATGATAGCTTTATGGCTAACCATTTGACGTGCTTCTGCGCGAGTTGCGCCAAAGCCCATACGATAAACGACGTTATCAAGACGACCTTCCAGCAGAGTCAGCAGGTTTTCACCTGTGTTGCCTTTTAGACGTGTTGCTTCTTTGTAATAGTTACGGAATTGACGTTCCAGAACACCGTAGATACGACGAACTTTTTGTTTTTCACGTAACTGAACACCGTAGTCAGACAGACGCGGTTTACGCGCTCCGTGCTGGCCTGGTGCCTGTTCTAATTTACACTTGGTGTCAATCGCGCGAACACCAGACTTCAGAAAGAGGTCTGTTCCTTCGCGACGGCTCAGCTTGAGCTTAGGACCCAAATATCTAGCCATTTTCTTTCTCCAACAGTCCTAAAAAAAACGAAACGTATTAAACGCGACGTTTTTTCGGTGGGCGACAACCGTTATGAGGGATAGGAGTCACATCAGTAATATTAGTGATGCGGAAACCAGCGGCGTTCAGAGCACGAATTGTTGATTCGCGACCCGGACCCGGTCCCTTAACCATAACTTCCAGGTTTTTGATTCCGTATTCTTTCACAGCTTCTGCGCAACGCTCTGCCGCAACCTGAGCTGCGAACGGAGTGGATTTGCGAGAACCACGGAAACCGGAACCACCGGCAGTTGCCCAACCTAATGCGTTACCCTGACGGTCAGTAATTGTAACGATTGTGTTGTTGAAAGAAGCATGGATATGAGCCACACCGTCTGAGACTTGTTTTCTTACACGCTTACGTGCACGAACTGGTGCCTTTGCCATTATTCAATACCCCGACTTATTTCTTGATCGGCTTACGCGGACCCTTGCGGGTACGAGCGTTAGTCTTAGTACGCTGTCCGCGCACAGGAAGACCACGACGATGACGTAAACCACGGTAACATCCAAGGTCCATCAGACGCTTGATGCTCAGGGTAATTTCACGACGTAGGTCACCTTCTACCACATACTTGGCAACTTCGTCACGCAGCTTGTCGATTTGTTCTTCAGACAGCTCACTGATCTTAACATTTTCAGCAATACCAGTTGCTTCACAGATAGCCTGTGAACGTGTTTTGCCGATTCCGAAAATCGATGTTAAAGCGATTACGGTATGTTTATGATCAGGAATGTTAATGCCTGCTATACGGGCCACTATGCACTCCTAAGTTAAAATATACATTACTGTGCTGAAAAGCCCGTTTTCAGGATACTCAAACAATAATGTATCTTAGATAAAAAAGATTGGCTGGCTAATTTAGCCAGCTCAACCCAACTTTGCAAGAAAAAAATGCTTTTTCTTAACCTTGACGTTGTTTATGTCTTGGTTCAACACTGCAAATTACACGAACGCTACCATGGCGACGGATAACTTTACAGTTACGGCATAATTTCTTGACGGAAGCACGAACTTTCATTTTTACTCTCCGTAACTTCTAGCAAACCATAACCACACTAAGTGATTATTTACCTTTAAGGTTTGCTTTCTTCAATGCAGACTCATACTGACTTGACATCATCAGAGTTTGCACTTGAGCCATAAAGTCCATGATAACGACAACCACAATTAAGAGGGAAGTACCACCAAAGTAGAAAGGTACTTTCATTGCGTCACGCATGAACTCCGGGATTAGGCAGATAAAGGTAATGTATAACGCACCAACTAATGTCAGGCGAGTCATTACCTTATCAATGTACTTGGCCGTTTGCTCTCCCGGACGAATTCCTGGTACAAATGCACCGGACTTCTTCAGGTTATCTGCTGTTTCTCTCGGGTTGAAAACCAACGCCGTATAGAAGAAACAGAAGAAGATGATCGCAGAAGCATAAAGCAACACATATAACGGTTGACCAGGCTGTAAGTACATAGAAATTGTAGTCAGCCAGTCCCAGCCAGTTCCATCACCAAACCAAGATGCTATTGTACCTGGGAATAGTATGATACTGGAAGCAAAAATTGCAGGAATTACACCCGCCATATTCACTTTTAACGGTAAATGTGTACTTTGTGCTGCATAAACACGGCGTCCTTGCTGACGTTTAGCGTAATTAACGACAATACGACGTTGACCACGTTCCATAAACACAACAAAGAAAGTTACCGCGAATACTAACACCGCAACCAACAGCAACAGGAGGAAGTGCAGATCGCCTTGCCGAGCTTGCTCGATGGTATGGCCAATGGCCGGCGGTAATCCCGCAACGATACCAGCGAAGATAATGATTGAAATACCGTTACCGATACCTCTTTCAGTTATCTGTTCGCCTAACCACATAAGGAACATGGTTCCTGTGACTAAGCTAACAACTGCCGTAAAGTAGAACGGAAGGCCTGGATCAATCACTAATCCTTGCATCCCTGGCATATTCGGTAGACCCATTGCAATACCAATAGATTGGAATATTGCTAATACCAGAGTACCCCAACGAGTATATTGGCTTATCTTCCGACGACCTGCTTCTCCTTCCTTCTTAATCTCTGCTAATCGTGGATTAACCACTGATAATAATTGGACAATGATCGATGCCGAAATATACGGCATGATACCCAAAGCAAAGATAGAAGCACGGCTAAGAGCACCACCAGAGAACATGTTAAACATTTCAATGATGGTGCCTTGTTGCTGTTCGAGCAATTTGGCAAGCACAGTGGCATCAATACCAGGGATTGGAATAAAAGAACCAATTCGGAATACAATTAGCGCACCAATTACAAACAAAAGTCTGCGTTTAAGTTCGCCAGCTCCACCTTTGGCACTTTGAAAATCTAATCCTGGTTGTTTAGCCATCTGTCACTTATTCCTCAATTTTACCGCCGGCAGCTTCGATTGCAGCGCGAGCACCTTTAGTAACACGAAGGCCACGTACAGTAACTGCACGGTTCACTTCGCCAGACAGAATAACTTTCGCAAATTCAATCTGGATGCCAACAACGTTCGCGGCTTTCAGTGCGTTCAGATCAATAACATCGCCTTCAACAGCTGCAAAATCAGACAGACGAATCTCTGCAGTGATCATTGCTTTGCGTGAAGTAAAGCCGAATTTCGGCAAACGACGGTATAAAGGCATCTGGCCACCTTCGAAACCACGGCGTACGCCACCGCCAGAACGAGATTTCTGACCTTTGTGACCACGTCCGCCAGTTTTACCCAGACCAGAACCGATACCACGACCTACGCGTTTAGGCGCGTGCTTGGCACCTTCAGCCGGAGACAGAGTATTTAAACGCATCTCTTACTCCTCAACTTTAACCATGTAGGAAACCAAGTTGACCATACCACGAACGGCAGGAGTATCCTCACGTTCTACTGTATGACCAATGCGACGCAGACCTAAACCGACCAGTGTTGCCTTATGCTTAGGCAGACGACCGATTGAACTGCGAACTTGTGTAATTTTAATAGTCTTAGCCATGGCTGATTACCCCAGAATTTCTTCGACGGATTTTCCACGCTTAGCTGCGACCATTTCTGGAGACTTCATGCTGTCTAAAGCATCCAGTGTTGCACGAACCACGTTGATTGGGTTTGTGGAACCGTAGGTTTTAGCCAGTACGTTGCGAACTCCAGCTACTTCTAACACTGCACGCATTGCACCACCGGCAATAATACCAGTACCTTCGTGAGCAGGTTGCATAAACACGCGGGAACCGGTGTGTGTACCTTTCACTGGGTGGAATAATGTGCCGTTGTTAAGAGCAACGGTTTTCATACTGCGACGGGCTTTTTCCATCGCTTTCTGGATTGCTGCCGGAACTTCGCGCGCTTTGCCGTAGCCAAAACCAACGCGACCGTTACCATCACCAACTACAGTCAGTGCGGTAAAGCTGAAAATACGGCCACCTTTAACGGTTTTTGCTACGCGGTTTACCGCGATCAGCTTTTCCTGCAGTTCGCCAGCTTGTTTTTCGATGTGAGACATCTTACACCTCTACCTTAGAACTGAAGGCCAGCTTCACGGGCAGCATCTGCCAGTGCCTGGACTCTACCATGATATTGGAAACCAGAACGGTCAAAAGCAACAACAGTGATGCCTTTTTCCAGTGCGCGTTCAGCAACTAATTTACCAACTGCTGCTGCTGCGTCTTTGTTTCCAGTAAACTTAACTTGTTCATTGATAGCTTTTTCTGTAGTAGAAGCTGCAACCAATGTTTCAGAACCGTTTGGTGCGATAACCTGCGCATAAATATGGCGTGGAGTACGATGTACCACCAGGCGAGTCGCACCCAATTCTTGGATCTTACGGCGTGCGCGGGTCGCACGACGGATACGAGCTGCTTTCTTATCCATAGTGTTACCTTACTTCTTCTTAGCCTCTTTGGTACGCACGATTTCATCGGCGTAACGAACACCTTTACCTTTGTAAGGCTCAGGACGACGGTAAGCACGCAGTTCTGCTGCAACTTGACCAATCACTTGCTTATCCGCACCTTTCAGTACGATTTCAGTTTGTGTTGGACATTCAGCAGTAATGCCTGCTGGCAGTGCGTGTTCAACCGGATGCGAGAAACCTAAAGACAAGCTAACAGCATTGCCTTTGATTGCTGCACGGTAACCAACACCAACCAGTTGAAGCTTTTTAGTGAAGCCATCGGTAACACCAACAACCATTGCATTGCACAGTGAACGAGTAGTACCCGCTTGTGCCCACGCATCTTCAAAACCATCACGTGGTCCGAAAGTTAAATGGCCATCTTCATGTTTAACTTCAACTGCATTATGGATAGTACGAGTAAGCTCGCCGTTTTTACCCTTAATCGAAATAACCTGACCGTTGAGTTTTACCTCTACGCCGGCAGGAATGACGACGGGTGCTTTTGCCACACGAGACATTCTTTCCTCCCGAATTAAGCTACGTAGCAGAGAATCTCGCCACCAAGACCAGCTTGGCGAGCTGCACGATCAGTCATGACACCTTTAGAGGTAGAAACAACAGCGATACCTAGGCCAGCCATAACTTGTGGCAGCTCATCTTTTTTCTTATAGATGCGCAGACTTGGGCGGCTTACACGCTGAATGCTTTCTACAACAGCCTTACCTTGGAAATAACGTAAAGTCAGTTCCAATTCTGGCTTGATGTCGCCTTCAATTTTAAAATCTTCAATATAACCTTCTTCCTTCAGCACTTTGGCAATCGCCACTTTCAGCTTGGAGGAAGGCATGGTGACCGCAACTTTGTTCGCGGCCTGACCGTTACGGATACGGGTCAGCATATCCGCGATGGGATCTTGCATGCTCATCTGTCTTTACTCCCGTGATTCAAATGGAATTACCAACTTGCCTTTTTAAGGCCCGGGATTTCACCGCGCATAGCGGCTTCACGGACTTTAATACGGCTCAGACCAAACTTCCGCAGGAAACCGTGCGGACGCCCTGTTTGACGGCAGCGGTTACGCTGACGAGAAGGACTTGAATCACGTGGCAGTGTTTGCAGCTTGAGAACAGCGTCCCAGCGATCTTCATCAGATGCTTTAACATCAGAGATGATAGCTTTCAATTCAACGCGTTTTGCGAAGAACTTCTCAGCTAATTTAGCACGTTTAACATCACGCGCTTTCATAGATTTCTTAGCCATGAGTACCCTGCCTTACTTGCGGAACGGGAAGTTGAACGCTGCTAACAGTGCGCGACCTTCGTCATCTGATTTCGCAGTAGTGGTGATAGTAATATCTAAACCACGTACACGATCCACTTTATCGTAATCGATTTCAGGGAAGATGATTTGTTCACGAACACCCATGCTGTAGTTACCGCGACCATCGAAAGACTTAGCGGACAAGCCACGGAAGTCACGAATACGTGGTACAGCAATAGAAATCAGACGCTCAAGGAACTCCCACATGCGTTCACCACGCAGGGTTACTTTACAGCCGATTGGATAGCCCTGACGGATTTTGAAGCCTGCAACAGATTTGCGTGCTTTGGTGATCAATGGTTTTTGACCAGAGATAGCTGTTAAATCAGCTGCTGCGTTATCCAGCAGTTTTTTATCAGCAATCGCTTCACCAACACCCATATTCAGGGTGATCTTCTCGACCCGAGGGACTTGCATGACAGAAGAGTAACTAAACTCAGTCATGAGTTTATTAACAACTTCGTCTTTATAGTAATCATGCAGTTTCGCCATCGTATACTCCAAAAATTACTTGATAGTTTCACTGTTAGATTTGAAGAAACGGACTTTTTTGCCGTCTTCGAATCTAAAGCCTACACGGTCTGCCTTACCAGTTGCCGCGTTAAAGATTGCAACGTTAGAAACTTGAATAGCCGTTTCTTTTTCAACGATGCCACCTGGTTGATTCAGAGCCGGAACTGGCTTCTGATGTTTTTTAACCAGATTGATACCTTCAACGATAACTTTACCAGAAGAAAGAACCTGTTTTACTTTACCGCGCTTACCTTTGTCTTTACCAGTTAGCACGATAACTTCGTCATCACGACGGATTTTCGCTGCCATAGTTCGCTCCTTAGAGTACTTCAGGTGCCAGAGAGATAATTTTCATAAACTTCTCATTACGAAGTTCACGAGTTACCGGCCCAAAAATACGCGTACCGATTACTTGCTCGCTGTTATTGTTTAATAACACACAAGCATTACCATCGAAGCGAATGACAGAACCGTCAGGGCGACGTACACCCTTCTTGGTGCGCACCACTACCGCTTTCAGGACATCACCCTTTTTAACTTTACCGCGTGGAATTGCTTCTTTAACAGTAATTTTAATGATGTCGCCTACATGTGCATAGCGACGGTGCGAGCCACCTAGAACCTTGATACACATTACGCGACGTGCACCGGAGTTGTCGGCCACGTTCAGCATAGTCTGTTCTTGGATCATTTTAGTGCTCCGCTAAATGTCAACTACTACTGAGCCACCTCATTATGAAGAGGCCGTTCAAATATACCCATACTACGAGGGCGCGGCATTATAACACCACATCAACGCGATGGACAGAAAAAAATAAACGGCTCAGTCAAAAAGAGCCGTTTATTCATCACGAAAAATCTATTCTATTACAGAACAGCTTTTTCTACAACGCGAACTAAGGCCCAAGACTTAGTCTTAGACAGTGGACGAGTTTCGCGGATTTCTACCACGTCACCAATTCCACATTCATTGTTCTCGTCATGTACGTGCAATTTAGTCGTACGACGGATGAATTTACCATACAGAGGGTGTTTCACCATACGCTCGATAGCAACAACAATAGATTTCTCCATTTTATCGCTAACTACACGACCTTGCAGAGTACGGATTTTATCGCTCATTACGCACCTGCCTTCTCAGTCAGTAAAGTCTTCACACGTGCGATATCGCGACGCACTTGTTTCAACAGATGAGACTGTTGCAGCTGACCGCTTGCAGCTTGCATACGTAAATTAAATTGTTCACGCAGCAGATTCAGCAGTTCAGCATTCAGCTCTTCAACGCTTTTTACGCGCAGCTCTTGTGCTTTCATTACATCACCGTCTTAGTTACAAAGGTGGTTTTGATAGGCAGTTTCGCTGCTGCCAGAGAGAATGCCTCACGAGCCAGCTCTTCAGGCACACCGTCCATTTCGTACAGGACTTTTCCAGGCTGGATTAAGGCAACCCAATATTCTACGTTACCTTTACCTTTACCCATACGAACTTCGAGTGGTTTCTCAGTGATTGGTTTGTCTGGGAACACACGGATCCAGATTTTACCTTGACGCTTAATAGCACGGGTCATAGCACGACGTGCCGCTTCGATCTGACGTGCAGTCAGACGACCACGGCCAACAGCTTTAAGACCGAAAGTGCCGAAGCTAACATCCGTACCTTGCGCTAGACCACGGTTGCGGCCCTTGTGCACCTTACGGAATTTTGTACGCTTTGGTTGTAACATCAGCGACTCTCCTTACTTGCGGCCTTTACGCTGCTGCTTTTTAGGTTGAGCAGCTGGTTTCTCAGCTTGTTCAACAGCAGCCATACCACCCAGAATCTCACCTTTGAAGATCCATACCTTAACGCCGAGAACACCATATGTAGTGTGCGCTTCTGAAGTGTTGTAATCGATATCAGCACGTAATGTGTGCAGTGGCACACGGCCTTCACGATACCACTCGGTACGAGCGATTTCAGCACCGCCTAAACGGCCACTGACTTCAACTTTGATACCTTTAGCGCCCAGACGCATTGCGTTCTGTACTGCACGCTTCATAGCACGACGGAACATAACACGACGTTCCAGCTGTGAAGAGATGCTGTCAGCAACTAATTTTGCGTCTAGTTCTGGTTTACGAACTTCGGCGATATTGATTTGCGCAGGAACACCAGCGATATCCGCTACTGTTTTACGCAGTTTTTCAACGTCTTCACCTTTCTTACCGATAACGATACCTGGGCGAGCAGTGTGAATAGTCACACGGATGCTTTTCGCAGGACGTTCGATAACGATGCGAGAGATTGACGCTTTTGCCAGTTCTTTATTCAAGTACTGACGTACTTTAAAATCGCTGTCTAGGTTGTCAGCGAATTCATTAGTATTCGCATACCAAGTAGAGTTCCAAGGTTTGACAATACCCAGGCGAATACCATTAGGATGTACTTTCTGACCCATTGCTAGTCTCCAGAGTCTCAGCGATCGGACACAACCACAGTAATGTGGCTGGTGCGCTTAAGAATACGATCTGCACGGCCTTTCGCACGCGGCATGATGCGTTTCATAGTTGGACCATCGTCTACGAAAATTTTCGCAACTTTCAGGTCATCAATGTCAGCGCCATCGTTTTGCTCTGCGTTAGCAATTGCAGATTCAAGTACTTTCTTCACTAAACCAGCAGCTTTCTTGTTGGTGTAGGTCAGAATTTCCAGAGCTTGCGACACTTTCTTACCGCGAATCAGGTCGGCGACTAAGCGAACCTTCTGGGCAGAAGAACGAGCGTGGCGATGTATAGCTAAAGTTTCCATCTCTTCCTCCTATCCTTAACGTTTCTTAGCTTTCTTATCTGCCGCATGGCCGCGATAAGTGCGAGTCGGTGCGAATTCACCCAGTTTGTGACCAACCATTTCGTCGGTTACGAAAACTGGAACATGCTGACGACCATTATGGACAGCGATGGTCAATCCGATCATATTAGGAAAGATCGTTGAACGACGGGACCAAGTCTTGAGAGGCTTCTTGTCTCCGCTTTCCACCGCTTTCTCTACCTTCTTCAGCAAGTGCAGGTCAATGAAAGGACCTTTCTTGAGAGAACGTGGCATGGCTTATCCTCTAATTATTTTTTAGAACGATGACGTACGATGAATTGATCAGTACGCTTGTTGCTACGAGTTTTCTTACCTTTGGTCTGAACGCCCCATGGTGTTACTGGGTGTTTACCAAAGTTACGGCCTTCACCACCACCATGTGGATGGTCTACTGGGTTCATCGCAGTACCGCGAACGGTAGGACGAATACCACGCCAGCGGCTAGCACCAGCTTTACCGAGAACACGTAACATATGTTCAGCGTTACCAACTTCACCTAAGGTTGCACGGCAATCTGCTAATACTTTACGCATTTCACCAGAACGCAGACGTAATGTTACATAAGCACCATCACGAGCAACGATTTGAGCGTAAGTACCTGCTGAACGCGCTAACTGACCACCTTTACCTGGTTTCAGTTCAATGTTGTGAACTGTAGAACCAACAGGGATGTTGCGCATTGGCATTGCATTACCAGCTTTGATTGCTGAATCAACACCAGATTGAATCTGGTCGCCAGCTTTCAGGCCTTTTGGTGCAAGAATATAACGACGTTCACCGTCTTTATATAGAACCAGTGCGATGTTCGCAGAACGATTTGGATCATATTCCAAACGCTCAACAACAGCAGGGATACCATCTTTGTTGCGTTTAAAGTCAACTAAACGATAATGCTGCTTATGGCCACCACCGATGTGACGGGTAGTGATACGGCCATTGTTGTTACGACCACCGGATTTGCTGTTTTTTTCTAACAGCGGAGCATAAGGTTTACCCTTATGCAGCTCAGGGTTAACCACTTTAACTACGTGGCGACGGCCCGGAGACGTAGGTTTACATTTAACAACTGCCATTGTTCTTTACTCCTCCGACTTACTCTGCGCCGCTAATGAAGTCCAGATTCTGGCCTTCTTTCAGCGTAACGTAAGCTTTTTTCCAGTCGCTACGACGACCAGTACGCTGACCGTGGCGTTTAGTTTTGCCTTTAACCAGCAAAGTGTTAACACCTTCAACTTCAACTTCAAACAGTTTCTGTACAGCAGCTTTGATTTCTGCTTTAGTTGCATCTTTTGCAACTTTGAGAACGATGGTATTGCTTTTTTCCATCGCTGTAGAAGCTTTTTCAGATACATGCGGCGCGCGCAGTACTTTCAGCAGACGTTCTTCACGGATCATGCCAGCATCTCCTCAACTTGCTTCACAGCATCAGCAGTCATAACCACTTTGTCGAAAGCAATCAGGCTAACTGGGTCGATACCTGCTACATCACGAACGTCAACCTTGTACAGGTTACGTGCTGCTAAGAACAGATTTTCATCTAATTCAGCAGTGATGATCAGAACATCTTGCAGAGCCATATCTTTCAATTTCTGTGCCAGCAACTTAGTTTTAGGTGCTTCAACAGAGAACTGTTCGACAACGATCAGACGATCTTGACGTACCAACTCAGAGAGGATGCTTTTTAAAGCAC
Organism: Providencia sp. PROV129; assembly: GCF_028482245.1. Classification (NCBI taxonomy): domain Bacteria; kingdom Pseudomonadati; phylum Pseudomonadota; class Gammaproteobacteria; order Enterobacterales; family Morganellaceae; genus Providencia; species Providencia sp. PROV129. The sequence continues at coordinate 2,757 of NZ_JAMPQD010000036.1, read as the reverse complement.
CACGGTACATCTTTTTATTAACTTTTTGACTGTGGTCCTGTGGTTTAGCTGCGAAGCTAACACCACCAGAGCGCCAGATTGGGCTCTTGATTGAACCAGAACGTGCACGGCCTGTGCCTTTTTGACGCCATGGTTTTTTACCTGAACCAGAAACTTCAGCACGAGTTTTCTGAGCACGAGTACCTTGACGAGCACCAGCTGCATACGCAACAACTACTTGGTGAACAAGCGCTTCATTGAAATCACGCCCGAAGGTAGTTTCGGAAACAGTCAGCGCGCTTTGCGCGTCTTTCATTACCAATTCCATTCCTATCTCCTTGACGTTAAGCCTTGACAGCCGGTTTTACGATCAGGTTGCTACCAGTTGCTCCTGGAACAGCACCTTTGACCAGCAGCAGGTTGCGCTCAGCGTCAACACGTACTACATCTAAGCTTTGAACAGTTACACGTTCATTACCCAGTTGGCCTGCCATTTTCTTGCCTTTGAACACTTTGCCCGGAGTCTGGTTCTGACCGATAGAACCCGGAACACGGTGTGACAAGGAGTTACCGTGAGTAGCATCTTGAGTACGGAAATTCCAGCGTTTAACTGTGCCAGCAAAACCTTTACCTTTAGATGTACCAGTAACGTCGACTTTTTTAACGTCAGCGAAAATTTCAACGCTAATGCTTTGACCTGCAGTAAATTCAGCACCTTCTTCAGTACGGAATTCGCGCAGAATACGGCCAGCTTCAACGCCAGCTTTAGCGAAATGACCTGCTTCAGGTTTAGTTACACGGTTAGCTTTTTTGCTACCAGTAGTAACCTGAATTGCATTGTAACCGTCAGTTTCTGCAGTTTTAACCTGAGTAACGCGGTTATTTTCAATTTCGATAACAGTTACAGGGATAGAAACACCATCTTCAGTGAAGATACGTGTCATTCCCACTTTCTTACCGACTAAACCAATCATTGTTTCAACCTCTCAATCGTTCGACGACCTGATTAACCCAGGCTGATCTGCACGTCAACGCCGGCAGCCAGGTCCAGACGCATCAGAGCATCAACGGTCTTCTCGGTTGGCTCAACGATGTCAACCAGACGTTTGTGAGTGCGAATTTCGTACTGATCACGCGCATCTTTATTAACGTGCGGAGAAATCAGAACGGTAAAACGCTCTTTACGTGTCGGCAGCGGGATAGGACCACGTACCTGCGCACCAGTGCGCTTAGCAGTCTCTACGATTTCCGCAGTTGATTGATCGATTAAACGATGATCAAAAGCTTTAAGGCGGATACGGATTCTTTGGTTCTGCATGAGACCAGAGCTCCAACTATTTTATAAACGTAAATGATTACTCCTCGCACCCATTTCGATTGATGGGGGAGTGTAATCGTCTTAGTGTAACCCCCATATCGGGAGTATTGTCTAAATGAGCAACAAATCGTTGGCTCAATACTGATATTTCAGTCCTAATAAATTAGGGCTTACTCATCAGTAAGCCCGCGCATTATACGTAAATTATTGCGAAACGCAAGCAATCGGGGAAAATATGTGCGAATTTTCTCATGGTCATAACAAAAAAACGCCCAACTCTGATGGATTCAGAAGTTAGGCGCCTATCAAAATCAAAAATCTCACAGAAGGTTGAAATCTAAAGTCACTACTCTTCGATCACTTGAGCTTGTAGATAATTTTGAATACCTAAGCGAACAATTAAATCTAACTGTGTTTCTATCCAATCAATATGATTTTCTTCATCCGCTAAAATTTCAATCATCAGATCTCGGCTGACATAATCATGGATAGAATCTGCGTACTTAATTGCCTCTTTTAAGTTTTTTGCGCCATCAAGTTCAAGCTGTAAATCTGACTTAAGCATTTCTTCCACATCCTCACCGATGTTTAACTTACCTAAGTCTTGTAAATTAGGAATACCTTCAAGGAAAAGAATACGCTCTATGTATTTATCGGCATGTTTCATTTCATCGATTGATTCATGATATTCCATCTCATTGAGACGTGTCAGCCCCCAATTTTTAAACATACGTGCATGTAAAAAATATTGGTTAATTGCGACTAGCTCATTGCCCAACAATTTATTAAGGTGGGCTATCATTTTTTTATCGCCTTTCATTTGTACCCTCCATCGCTTCCAGTCTTTTAAGTGTAGTACTGAAATTGATTAGCAGAGTAATTTTTACACAAGCATTTATGTAAAAGGCAATAAAACTAATTGGAAGATAATTTGAAGGGTAAGCGATTATGCAACTTCAATAGCACAAATCTCTTCTAGCTGGATAAGCTCTTGTTGTAAAATCTCTCTTGTTTGCCGAATACACTTTCCACATTCACGACCGACAGGCAATACTTGTCGCAACCCTTTTAATGAGCTGACTTGGTATTTCCTTACCGCATTTCTGATTTGCTTATCTGTAATGGCTTCACAAAGACAAACGTACATATTTTTTAGCCTGTATAAATTATATACGCATATTTTAAATAAAAATGATTCGCATTTCAATTACCATTACAGATTATTTACACAGGCTTCTACATCTATATTTAATTTAAAAATAGTTCTCATTTCGACTCATATTTATTTACCGACACATAAGTTGCAATTCTGCAACAAGCATAACGAATTAATATCTAATAACTAATTTTTCTAAGAGAAATAATTTCTATGGAGAAGTTAAAACATTGGAGAAGGGATACGAGCAGATATAAAAAAGGCACCAATTAAGGTGCCCTTTTCTAACATTTTGTGATGCTAT
>NZ_JAMPQD010000035.1:0-44625 GCF_028482245.1 Providencia sp. PROV129 | reverse complement strand
ATTTGCTGGCTCGATAAAGTTAAATTGCCGCCAACATTGGCTTTCACTGTTTCGCCGCTGACCTGCGCACCTGTTAATGTGGTATCTTTGCCGCTGTTCAAGGTCAGTTGTTTACCTGCATCCACCTGTGTATCGGTGTAATACTCACTATTACCTTTTTCGAAACCGCTGCCTTTATTAACGCTGGCATTGACGTTCCAACCGCCTGAGCTGATCCCCGCACCAATTGAACTGCCTGAGCTTGAGTTTTTGCCATCCACCGTTTGCGTGTTGCTAGCACTGGTCAGGTCGATATCATTTTTTGCTGTTAAGGTGATGTCTTTATCTGCGGTTAACTGGCTGCCTTGTACTGCCAAGTTGCCTTGACTGCCTTCTTTTTTGCCCGTGGCTGTAAGGTTAATATTATCCCCAGCGCTCAGGCTGCTACCAGATGCGGTATTTTGCTGCGTTTTTGTCGTGGATTTTGACGAGCTACTGCCATAAGACACGTTCACACCAAAGGCATCTGTGACACTGCCGCCTTTTTTCAGCCCAGCCAACTCACCGGCTTGTTCTGCTTGAACACCTTGCAGACCCGCTTTCATCCCTTTAAGTGCCGCTAATTGGCCATCGTCTTCCTGTTTCGCCGATTTCGCTGTCTGCGCCATACCGTCTAACATACTGCCCGCAGTACCACCTAATGACACCGTGAGGCCACTGGACTTACTTTCCACCGTCGTGATATCGGTTCGGCTATTTTCAGCGGCCGTAATATTCACGTCACTGCCTGTGATATTAATATCTTTCGCGGCGATTACATCACTGCCATGGATGTTCGCTGAACCACCAGCCTCCAGTGTCACATCACCTGCGGAGCTGCCGATTACGCTGCCTTTTTTCAAGTTACTGTCACTATCAGTCGTGACTTTTTGAGACGTTGATCCGACAGTTAAACCCAAGCCGCCTGTACTCATCAGCCCTGATTTCTTCGTCTTGGACATATGAATTTCATGTAACGCCTCATCAGACGTAGTGACATTCAGCTGGTTACCTGCATTGACGGCAACATCGTTAGTTCCCAGAACATTGCTGCCCTGAATATTCACGTCATTACCTGCGGTCATTTTGATGCTATCGCCACTTAATGTACTGCTGATCGCAGTACGCGCGTTGACTTCATCATGGGTTTCTTTTGTGGTGCTCGATAGAAAACCTTTGTCCGTGTGTTTGGTGTGCTTAGCATAGTCACTGCTTTCCACCCCTGAGGTCAGGTTAATATCACGCCCCACATTCACAGCTAATTCGCCGCCACTGGACACATTCGCTGCGCGAGCGGAGAGATCTTGACCTGCAGACAGTGTTAAATCCCCTTGAGTTTGGATTTGTGTGCCCACTTCTGTGCTATTAGCGCCACGATAGTAATTGCTTGAATTATGTGTGTAATCAAACGCTGAGCTAACATCGCGCGTTTCTAAACTAATATCCTGACCCGCAATAATGGAGGTTTTACCATCAACGCCTAAATTGCCAACATCTGTAGCGATCAGGTTGATATCTTGCACGGCTTTTAAGGTAAGCTGACCGTTATCACCCGTAACATAAATGCTGGCAGGGCGGTCGAGCCATTGTGATTGGCCATCTCCACGCTGCGCGGTTTCGCTGAGAATATCGCGCCCCGCGATGAGTGATACGCTATCTAAACCACGGATTTCACCACCCACATTTTTTATATCTTTCAATGCGTTGAGCTGAATATCCTTCCCTTGAATACGCCCGCTGTTTTCAATATTTTCTGCGCGTAAATCTGTTAATTCGCGGCTGTTAATTTCACCACTATTGAGCAAATCACCCGTAATATTGGCAGACACATTGCGCCCTGCAAGTAGTGCGCCATTGCCGTTTAGATCGCCTTGGCGTGCACGAACATACACCTGGGGCACACTTACCATCTCAACACGTCCATCTGGCAAGGTGACTTCTTTATTTACCATCCACACAATATCGGTTGTTAAGTTCGCCATTTGTTCTGGTGATAATGCAATACCTGGAGTCAGGTTAAATTGATTACCAAACGCAACACCATTCGTCAGCAGCGCACGGTATTGTTCTTCATCACTATTGTAGTTGCCTAATAAGCGCTGCCCTGTAGTTTCAATCAATTGATCGCGAACTAAGCGTTGCTCATAATAGCCATCACCTAAACGCTTATGTAGCTGCTCATTAGTGACAATATCAATGCTGGATAACCATTTTTTGTAATTAGTGAAGCGAGAGTCCGTTTCAATTAAGAACTGGCTATCCGTGCCTGGTATGACGTTAAACAAGCTGTTATCTGGCAATTGGGTACTTGGCCCAACGGTTCTGATCACGGTATCGAGGTTGTCTTTACCTTGGGGCGCTTTTTCTGCCGTGATATTTTGCCCTTTACCTACGTCAGTTTGGCCTTGAATATCAGTACCATTCCCCACATTGGCATCACCTGTCTGCGCTGTCGCGCCAACAGTTTTATCATCGCTCACGTCAGCTTTCGCCGAAACCGAAGGTAATTGCGTTACTTCAGCCTGTTGGCCTGCTGTAAGCTCAAGAGGCGTATTTTGACTGTCTTTTAATGTAGTTTCCGCCAGCAACGCCCCTTGGTTATCCGTTATCGTTGACTCAGACACGGTATCCGCTGCGCCATCGAGCGGATTGACTTTCACACCATCCAAGTGAGTTTTATTAATTCCCCCCGCTTGCTCTTTTACCTCCAGTAAATGTAGCGGTAAATCTTCTTCGCTATTAATACCTTGGTATTTTGACGTACTAGTACGCGTTTTCCATTTACCACCGCCTTTATAGCGATAAATCGTATTTCCATCCTCAAAAATATGACGAACACCTTGTGCTTCTTTATTGTTTAGCTCATAGCCTGTTAAGATCAGGTTTTGCCCCGCAACAACGCGTGAATTTTCATTATTCAGTTGCTGTCCATCAATCGTTAAGTGTTTACCACTGGTGATTAATGCTGCATCGCGTTTGATGATTTGCGTTTCATAAATTATACGGTCGTAATCATATTCATAGAAATTTTTAGTCCAATTACCATACTCAAACATCCGCCAGCGATTGGATTTTTCATAGTGAATACCCACTTCCTTGTTGAGCGTACCATCGTCATTAATCGCATAACGGGTTTGGTTACCATTACGTGGCTGAATTTTATAGCGCTTACCATTACCGTAATCGTACCAATCAAAGTGCTCGCGGCTAACTTCAACTGGTTTTTCAGTCAGCTCTAAGTGAATATCTTTGTTTTCCAGTAGATCAGTTTTGAGAGTAAGATTGCCATCCGCTTCAATATTTGCACTGTGGTTTTTCACACTTTTAGCATGGCCTGTGGCTTGTAGCTTGTCGTTGAGCACATTGCCGATGGCTAAATCACCGTCACTGTAAATTAAAGCGTGGTCGCGGTTTACCAGCTCAGAAACTGCGAGATTAACCTCTTTACGCCCTGCAATAACCGCCGATTTATCCCCTTGTTTATCATTCAATAAGGCATTGGCTGCTATTGATAAGAAATCGCCATAAATACGCCCTGTACCTACGTTATCGAGATTTTTTGCAACAATGTGGGTCAAGGTACCATCAATTATCCCAGTATTGAGGACGTTGCCACTGGCCTTGATTCGCGTATTTTGCCCACTAATTTCCCCAGATAGCTGATTAATGACAGCCGTCGTGCTTAAAGCCAGCTCACCAAGGCTAGACATTAGCCCATAATTTGTGAAACCTTGGGCAAAATTAGCGGTTAAGCGTTCGCCCGCCTGAATACGCCCATGATTTTCAAATGCTTGATTAATAGCGAATGTCAGTGCTTTTTGGGCAATAAGTTTCCCTTCGCCTGTTAATGTGTTCGCTGATACACTCGCAGAACCATTGCTAACGATGACCCCTTGCTGGTTTGTCAGCGTTAAGGCTTTTCCTTTCACATTATCAGTAATGGTCAAATCTGACCCTGCGGATACCATGCCTTGGTTATTATTTAAGGATTGAGCGATATTTGCCTGAATAGCTTGCCCTGCGCGCACTGCGCCACGTTGGTTATTCAATTCAGTCGCTTTTAGCGTGGTATTTTGCCCTTCAATCCCTTGCCCTGCTTGGGCGGTATTTTGGTTATCAATATTCTTTGCGGTGATATTCAGGTTACCATTAGCTTTAATCCAGCCTTGTTGGTTATCAAGCTGTTGCACTAAAAGCAATTCAACGTTGTTTAGCCCTTGAAGAGTGCCTTTGGTGTTATTCAGGTATTGGCTAGCAACCTGTAAATCTGCCCCTGATAAAATTTGCCCTTGTTGGTTATCAACACCTTGCGTAATCGTCAGGTGGCTATTTCCCTGTGATTGCAATGTTCCTTCGCGGTTATTCAGGGTGGTGCCTGTGATTTTCGCTGAAGATTGACTTAAGAGTGTGCCTTTTTGGTTATCGATATGATTAACATCGACATTTAAGCCTTGTTTACCTTGCACGAACCCTTGCTGATTCTTCAGATCATTGGCTGTTAGGGTGAGTTTCTCTTCACTCGCTAACACGCCCTCTTGGTTCAATACATCATTTTTCTGAGTATTGATATCCAATAAGCCACCCGAATAAATCCGCCCTTGCTGGTTATCCAAGGTCTGAGAGGTTAATACATTTGCCCCCGCACTTTGGATTTGCCCTTGCTGGTTCGTTAATTTGCCGCTGTTGAGCGTGAGGTTCCCACCACTTAACAACCCACCAGTTTTTTGTGTGTAGCTATTGTTGAGAAGCTGCCCATGAGTGTCCAAGGCTAACTGCAGACCTGCTTGAACCCGCCCTTGCTGGTTATCAAACTCCCCACTGTTCAAGCTTAACCCGAAACTGGCTAAAATTTCCCCTTGGGAGTTATCGACACGGTTTTTCTGTGTATCGATTCTAATATCACTCGCTTGAATATGGCCTTGTTGATTAATCAGCTCACCAACCGTTAACGCCAGTTTTTGGCTAGCAAAAATCCCTTGATCGTCTGTTTTTGCGGTGTTGGTTAAACGTTGGCCTTGAGTATCAAGGGTGATAGATTGCCCCTTAATCGTGCCTTCGGTGTTATCCAACTGCTGAGTTTTCATCGAGATAGCAGATTGGCTGCCAATCAAACCTTGCTGGTTAGTTAACGCTTGGCTATTAAGCGCCAACTGGCCTTTTGCCACAATACGGCCTTTTTCGTTATCGAGCCCCCCCGTGGTTAACGTTAGCCCGCCTTGTGCATAAATACCTTTATTATCATCACTTTGTGTATTGTTTAATTGCTCACCATGAGTATCAATCAGCATGTCACTACCTGACTGAATGGTGCCCTGCTGGTTTTCAATTTTACCGCTATTTAACGTGAGTTTTTGTTGCGCTAACAATGCCCCTTGTGTGTTATCAAATAACTGGTTTTGGGTATTGATATTGATGCTATTGGCCTGAATGTACCCTTGCTGGTTTTGCAGTGCTTGGTTACGCATCTGCAATACTTGCTCTGCCGCAATAAGTCCCGCTTGGTTATTGATATGACCCGCAATATCTAATGTGCTATTCCCATGGCGTGCGACAACCTTACCCTGCTGGTTATTCAGTTCACTCGCTGTGATTTTCAGGCCATTTTCACCGACCAAAGCACCATTTTGGTTAACTAACTCATTTTTTACACCAATGGATAAGTGACCATTATTTGCTGTTAAGATCTGGCCATCTTGGTTATCAAGGGAATCTGCTGTTATCGTAAAGTGGCCATTACTGCCAATTTCACCTGCTTGGTTGTTTAACCGCCCTTGCAGCGTGATTTTTCCGGCTTTATCACCTGTTTGTAATAATTTGCCATTTTGGTGTTCGAGGGTGTTTGCCGTGAGAAAAACCTGAGCTGCCTGAGTAACCCCTTGGTTTAATGACAGCGTTTCACTTTGAATATTCAAGGTATTTGCAGCCAGTAGCTCGCCTTTATCACCATCAAGAGATTGGCTGTTTAAGGTAACATCCCCCATACTCGCAATCACTTTACCTGTACGGTTAATCAGTAATTGAGTATCGGCGAATACCCCTTGGCGTCCAGTTAAGGTGCCGCTTGTATTATCCAGTACCTGTTGAATTTGTAGGTTTAACGCCCCCATTCTTGCACTGAATATTTTGCCTTGTTGGTTTCCTAACGTATTTGCCGTTATCTGCCAAGAACCATTACCACTGATGTTACCCGCTTGGTTATTTAGGTGTCGAGAAACGAGAAGTGAACCTTGTTGCTCTCCAAGTTGAGTCATTGTCCCTTGCTGATGGTTTAGATTTTCCGCTGTCAGTTGGATATGATTGGCTTGTGTATTTCCTGCACTAAGGTCAATATCTTGCCCACGTAGGACAAGTTTCCCATCCGCAACAATTTCCCCGCGCTGGCCTTGTACATTTTCAGCAACAATGAACATGTTTCCTTGCTTGCTAATCACCTTGCCATCCACATTAGTGAGTTGCGGGGCGTTCAATGTGAAATCATGTTCGGCAAACAGCGTTCCTGCTGTGTTATCTACGCTGTCTTGTGCATGAATAAACAATGCCCCCACTTTCGCAGCAACGACAGTACCTTGTTGATTATTCAGCCTATTCATATCCAGATGTAATGAACCTTGGCTGCTGATATTACCCGCTTGGTTATCAAGGGTTTGAGTCAGCTTGATTTGGCCTTTTTCACTGCCTGTTTGCAGCATTTTCCCACGTTGGTGAAAAAGGGTTTTCCCGTCTATCTGAATATTATCCGCTTGAGTAATCGCGCCATTAAGGTTGAGATTATCTGCCGTTAAAGTCAGCTTGCCTTTCGAGAGTATTTCGCCTTTCTCGCCCTCTAGCTGCTTAAGTGTTAGCTGGTTATCTCCAAAGCTCGCAATAAGTTTACCTGATTGGTTAATCAAACGATTTGCTGCAAGTTTAATACCTTGATTACCTAATAATGTGCCTTGAGTATTATTCAATGCTTGTTGAATATTTAGGGATAATTGCCCTAATTTCGCTGCAATAATTTTGCCGTCTTGGTTATTCAACGCATTGGCTGAAATCTCAATTTGCCCATTGCTGGAGATTTCCCCACGCTGATTATCAAAATGATTTTGAATGCGTAGTTCTGTTTTCCCTTCCCCTACTTGCAGTAACGTTGCACCTTGATGGGAAAAGTTATTGGCTAAAATGGTAATTTGATTAGCTTGCGTAAGCCCATGATTTAAATTGATATCTTGACTTTCAATATGCAAAGAGTTTTGTGCGAAAACCGTTCCTTTATGGCCATCCACCTGGTTTGCGGTGAGTAATGCAGCGCCTGATAAACTGCTAATTTTTCCTTGTGTATTCACCAGCTGATTGGCTTTGATAGCTAAATATTTATCAGTTTGGATCACGCCCTGCGTGTTATTCAATTTTGTGGTTGCAGTGATCTCTAACTGTTTGTTAGCACTGGTGAATAATTTACCATCCCTGTTATCAAGGTTATCGGCCTGTATGTGCAGGTCACCTTTGGATGACACACTTCCCCCATGGTTATCCAAGGTCGTCGCAACGTCCACCGTCATGGCTTTATCGCCTGTTTGTAGGATATTTCCTTGGCGATGAGAGAACGCATTGGCTTTTAAGGTGATTTGTTCAGCTTGAGTCTTCCCATTATCCAAATTCATGGATTTCCCAGTTAAGCTTAGGGCGCCACTGGTCAGAATTTCCCCTTTTTTTCCATCCAACTTGTCTGTTTTGATGGATAGCCCTTGTTTGCCAGAGGCTAAAATCGTGCCTTGCTGGTTGTTCACATTTTGACTTTGAATATCCATTTTGCCATCACGGCTGAGCAGCTGCCCTGACTGGTTATTCAACTGCTGCGTGATGATTGCGGTATCACCCGCAAGGTTAATTTCCCCATTTTGGTTATCAAGCAGTTGGGTCTGTAATGCGTTTTTCGAATTGCCCGTTTGGACCAATTTACCTTGTTGGTTATGGATAAATTCAGGGGCAATTAACAACAAGTCTTTGGCAACAATTTCCCCTTTTTGGTTATCAATCCCTGTTTTTGCCGTTAATGTGACTTTATCCGTTGCCTGTAAATGCGCTTCTTTGGTGCGAATATCTTTTATTGTCGATGTCAGTGTGATGTTTTGAGCTTGGGTATTTGAGAACGAAAGGTCGAGTTCACTCCCTGTCGCTGTTAACGATTCTTTAGCAACAATATCACCTTGAAGTGTAACGTTTTTATCACCTTGAACCGTTAAAGAGCCCGCCGAGGTTAATTTTCCTTTGCTGTCGACCCCTGCCGCGAGCAAGGCTGTTTTATCACTGTTGATTTGTGCGGCATTTAAGGCCGTATCACCCCCAGCAACCATTTGGCCTTTATCGGTGTTGGTAATTGCCTGTTTTGCATTGAGCTTCACATTTTGCTGAGCTAAAACAGTACCTTGGTTATGAATTGATTGTTGGCTGTCGATGGCAATGTTTTGGCGTGCCGTGATCACCCCCGAGTTTCCCACTTTACCATTCGCTGATAAAGTGATATCCCCAGCTTCTGCCCCAATATGCCCTGCATTTCGTACACCCACGCCATTTTCTGTTCCACGCATTTTGATGGTATTGGCGTACATCCCCCCCAATGCAGCAACATCTAAAGCAAACTCAGGTTTATCATCCGTTGTGGAATTATCCGTTTTGAGAATGGTTTTCCCATCCGCTGCAACCGTGTTTTTCCCTGTGGTAATGGCTAAGTCTTTAGCATGCAATTTAGCATTAATATTGACTGAACGGGCGATTAACGCCGTATAGTTGGTACCATTACCGTTGTACCCCTTACCAACAATATTGATACTGCCTTTATCAACTTCAAACCCTTTGATTTTGCCATTTTCAATCAAGGTTTTGCCTGCCGATAGCAAAGCTTTATCCGCATTGATAAACCCACAACCATTACAGGTGATCCCCACTGGATTGGCGATGATCACATCGGCTTTTTTCCCTGCAACTTCGATAAAACCGTTTAATTGACTCGGATCGCGGCTATTTACCTCATTTAAGATGATTTTCGCCTCGCCCTTTGCCAACCACTCATTGCCTTGGATCATTCCACCCAGTTGAGTGTTGACGTCGTGGCGGCTGTTATTCAGGATTACCCCTTTGTTATCAACATCAAATTGGCTGTATTGGTTACGTGAAACGCCATCACGATTAGGCGCTTGAATATTCACTTGAGGTAACCCATTTTGGGTATTCACAATCGTCGGTTGCTGATTACTAGGCGCATTACTATCCGCTTTAATGTTCGATGCGGAGGCGCTAATGCTCACCATACCCAGCGTCAACCAAAGACTGGTAACAATGGGTTTAATTGACCAACGAACTCGGCTATTTGCTGTTTTTTTAACACGATTTTCTGTTTGGCACGCAGGCCCTGCTTGATGACTTCGAGTAATGTCCGCAACGACCATCACCATTTGGCGCGCTGCATTAAAAATTAAACGGTAAAATAACTTATTCATCCTGAGATACCTTAATAATTCCAATTAACAGAAAATGCAAACGTCGCCGGATCCGTTTTAAATCCGTCAGGTTTAGAGAATGGCGTACCAATAGAGAGGTCGTAGCTGAGGTTAGCCGCACTGATTGCTCCCCTCAGACCAATTGCGCCCCCCGCAAGGTGATTGCCAAGATTACGGTATGTACCGTGTCCACCAATTTCCCCATAATCAGCCCCAAGATAGAGCTCTTGGTTCGGGAGCGGTGTTACCCATGAAAGGGTATTTCTTAGCGTCCATCCTTGGTCTGCACTGAGAGTTCGTTCCCCATCAAAGCCGCGAACCGTCCAGCGGTTACCGATACTGAATTGATCTTGAGGAGTTAGCTGTCTGTCACTAATTTGGCGTAAATATTGAGTTTCAAAACGCAGTTGTTGGTCTGAAACACGAAAAGGAATACTTGCGGAGGCTGAAAATTGCATCACTTTTGCCAGTGCAGTGGCATATTCCCTTGAGTTGGGATCGTTCGTTTCTTCAAAAGCAGGCATCGCACCAAACCAACGCGTTCCATGTTGATAGCTTGCGCCAGCGGTGATCGTTGACTGCCCGATATATTGACGATGGTTGAGACCCAGTTTCCAAGAGGTAGTACGGCGCTTTTGGTTTTCAATTTCGGTATCACGAACAAAGTTACGTGTTTCGCGTAAGTTAACATCATACGTTGCCGTCGTTTTTGCTGTTGCATCACGATATAACACATTGCTGAGCTGCAAGTTTAAGCTCTTACTTTTTCCACGATATTGAATATCATCATTCATACCAGCAATTGTTTGTGTATATTCATAATCACTCGCCGTGGTCGCAAATTGCCAATAACCAAAAGGAACAGAATAGTGGGCACTGTAGTTCGTCGTATCCTTGCTACTTGAAAAGCTCAAGTCACGAGTTGCAGTAATGTAGAAAAGATCGCTCAGTGAAGTCGGATTATCTAAGGCAAGCATGATACCAGCTTGGTTTTTACCCGTACTTTTTGACCCTGTGTTATCTGCCCATGCGCTCGCATGCCAATAGCGTGATTGTTGCCGATTAATCACAATTTGCGTTTCGCCTGGCCCATCCCCAGGGATCATTTCCATTGAGGCTTGTACCGTTGGTAAGCGTTGTAAATTTTCGAGGCCTTGCTCAATATCACGCAAATCTAATAAATTTCCCGAATGCGCTGGCATCGCGGTATATAACGTGCTGTATTGAGATGAGTTATCAGTAAAGAGAACTTTTTGTACCTTACCAGGTAGCACCACCAATTTAAGTGTGCCCGTAGATAAATCTTGCTCAGGTACCAACACTCGTGAAGTGATCCAGCCATGACTGATCAAACGATTCTGCACGTCGGTAATTAAGAGATTGATACCATCAATACCAATACAATGCCCAACCGCCTGATTGGCTAAACGTTGTACAGGAACCCAATGAGGTAAGCCTTCTTGCCCTGTGATTTCAACTTGTCTAATCACAAAGCAGGGGGTTTCCTCAGGGAATTGCAACTGTGTTTTTGCAATAGGTGAAAGCAAGCTGACATCAGGAGCCTTCGCGTCAAATTGTTGTTGTTGCGCTTGCTGCTGCTGCGTCTGCCGATTAAATAAGTTATCTGTATTATCAGGCTTCAATAGTGAGGCTTTTGCGACGGTAGGAAAACAAAAGGTAAATAAAATTGATCCATAGATAAAATTACGCTTTAAAAACATTATTTTTATTAATCACTATGATTTGAGTTAAGTCAATATACGCAACTTTACACAATTTGACTTAAATTACAATCGGACTAGCCCCTGCATTTTTATTACACCCTTTAGTATTTTATTTAATGAATTGATTTAAATGTAATATTAAACTGTAAAAAAATTTTTCATAAAAAAAACAATAGAAAAACCAGCTTATTTAAATGGCGTTAAGTTCACTGATAAACCTTATTAACTTGGCATAAAAATTATTTTCACCATTGTTGTTACGTTAAAAAAATAAAAAATAACTAATAGCCACCCAAAAAATGAGTAAATATATCTTATTGATTTAGATTTTATTGTGAACTAGAGCTTGATGAGTGAAAATAACTAAGAAAGGGCGATAAGGGCAATAATTCACCCTTATTTAAAGATAAATGATGTGATTTTTAGCTATTGCTAATATTGATTTTCAACGCTGCTGCAATCGCTAAAGGGGAGAAAGTAATACTTGCGGCAAATAATGCAGCGAGAATGGCAAAATAGCCATCTAATGGCATTTTGAAACTGTGCGCTTCCATGGTACCTGTCGCATAAATCAACACGGGAATATATAAAGGCAATACCAGCAAACTAACTAACACACCACCTTTTTTTAATGACACCGTCAGTGCTGCACCTATCGCGCCAATAAAGCTTAACACAGGCGTTCCCAGTAGTAATGTTCCCGCTAATACCATTAGGGTATCGCTAGTAAATGACAACATCAATGCAGCGATTGGTGACAATAAAATCAGCGGTAACCCCGTCACTAACCAGTGTGCAATCACTTTTGCAAAAACAGTGATAAACAACGGATGAGGCGCCAACAATAGCTGCTCAAGGGAGCCATCAAGATAATCATCTTTAAATAAACGCTCTAAAGAAAGTAAAGATGATAAAATGGCAGCAACCCAAAAAACCCCTACAGAAATACGTGATAATAGCTGTGGCTCTGGCCCAATACTCAGCGGAAAAAGCGTAATGACAATCAAGAAAAACCACAGTGGGTTAACTAACTCAGAAAAACTGCGAAAGGCAATTTTCAATTCTCGTTTAATTAATAACCAAAACATGATTCACCTCCACCCGTCAGTTTTAATGAGCCAAATCGCCCTGACATCGCCTGATGAGAGGTAAACAAAATAATCCCCCCTTGATTAGCATGTTGATGAAAACGCATCGTTAACCGTTCAACCCCTGCCACATCAATTGCGGTAAAAGGCTCGTCTAGGATCCACAATGGTGCTTCACTTAACCATAAGCGTGCTAAGTTCACACGGCGCTGCTGCCCTGCAGAAAGCTGGTTCACAGGAATATCTTCAAAGCCAATCAACGAAACTTCCTCTAAAGCCTGCCATATGCTATCCCCTTCAGGCCCTTTATGGTGCATTTGATGATAAAACTTGAGGTTTTCATACGGCGTGAGTAACGATTTAACAGCAGGTTTGTGGCCTAAATACAGCAAATGGCGAGTAAATTCTTCTTTAAGTTTGTCAATCGGTTGATTTTGCCAACATACCTCGCCCTCATCAGGCTTAAGTAGCCCAGCCATCATTCGTAAAAGCGTGGTTTTTCCCGCGCCATTAGGCCCTTCAACCTGCAAAATTTCACTCGGTTGAACGGTAAAATCGAGCTGTTGAAATAAAATGCGATTTTGACGATGGCAACTGACTTGTTGTGCACTTAGCATGCCGTTGATTTCCTGTTTTTTATTCTAAGATTTGGCAATTTTGTTCAACAGCATATCACTGATGGAGTCACTCGATATTGCTTCACCGCAAAGCACTTGCATCAAAACTTCAGAGCCTAAAGTGGATAGAGAAAATAACATGTCGGGTTTAAGCAAGCGGATTTTATCCATATTGCTTTCTTGATTGATCAATACAACGGTTTTTACTGTGCTATCGCTGCCCGCTAACTCTCTCACGCCTAACAAAGCAAATGTGCTAAGTGAGTCACTGTCAGTCATGATCAACACACACTTCGCATGTTTGACATTGGCGGCGGCAAGTAGCTCAGAGCTGGTTGGATCACCTGTGACAATATTGTCTTTTTCAGGGTAATGGCTACGGTGATTCTCTTGACAAATAACGGCTACAGGTAGCTCGCGTTTTTTTAATCCTTGATACACATTGACCGCCATTGGCGTACTACCAATCACCACATAATGATTTTTCATATATGAAAACCTCTTACGCACAATTTCTTTTGTGCCTTTTGCCAATACGCCAACAACATACACAACTGAAGTGGTGAAAATAGTAATACCTAGAATAATGACAGTCACGGTAAATACCCGCGCATCTAACGTCACGGGCACAATATCGCCAAAGCCAACTGTCGTCATGCACACCAGTGCGAAATAGAAGGCCGTTGTACCATCTTTCACGACAGGTAGGAACTCATTGCCAATATAGAGAGTACCGAAAATGGAATATAACAATAATGAAATAATACAAGTAATTGCCACAAACCCCGCACTGGTTAAGCTGTGATGATGGTAAAGCTTCCAAAATAACCCCAGTGCAACAAATAAGGCCAAAGAAAAATAACCTTGGTGAATATTTTCTTGAGCTAGTCGTAAATCAACAAATGAAATGATCCCTAATAAAAATAGAGAGAAAATCCACGCGATACGCGCGCCATTTAACATAAATAGAGAAAGAAAAATGAGTGAAATACCAAGTAAAAAACGCGGAATATCTAATAATTTCATAAACCCTAATGATTTCAACCACTCGGTAAAACCATTTTCACGCCAGTCAATGTAGTCCGTATAAGCACTTAAAACAGGCTTTAAAATCATAGAACCATCAATGATGATCAAGATAGAAAGCACTATCCTGATCGTTAAGGATGATCTCAAAAAAGCCACAAACGCGTTATCTAACATGACTGACTTTCATCCTTTTTTAGCAAACCATTAAAACTTTTTATATACCATAAATATAACAAAAGATAATATCAATTCCGTTTGCCCGATAACAAATCGTCATTCGTTATCGGGACATTTAGATTATGAATGATAAAACATCGTCTATAATTGGAAGTCACCTCATTCGGTGATAGGCTAAAATGAGTTAATCTCACTTCCATTTTGCTGAAAAAACAAAACATTAAAGAATACTTAAATATTAGTGATCATGGCCAAACTATTTTGAACTTAAGTTTGACCTGTAAATCTAAACACCGATTTCTCAATTATTTTTCAATATTACTTAGCGATTAAAGAAAATAAGAGTTTAAAAACACTATGCTTAACACTACACGCACAGAGAGATTTAGCTGGTTATCACTACTCTGGCTATTAATCTACTTTTGGTATTTCTCGTCGTTATTGCAACTGTATGTGGTCGTCACAGGCCAAAGTAACAGTATCGGGTTAAGGGATTCACTGCTGTATAGCTCTTTATGGCTAATTCCCGCGCTACTTTTCCCTCGGAAAATTAAGCTTATTGCAGGCGTTATTGGGGTTATCTTGTGGCTATCTTCTGTCGTCGCCCTCGCTTACTTTGTGGTTTACGGCCACCAAATCTCACAGAGCGTTATGTTTGTGATGTTTGAAACCAATACCAATGAAGCAGGGGAATTCCTCAAACAATACTTTAGTTTTAAAGTCGTCGGCATCATTCTTGCCTACACCTTAGTGGCTATTTTCTTGTGGTCACGCCTAAAACCCGTTTATATACCGAAAAAAGGCAACGTGGTTGTTTCCTTGCTAATATTGATCATTTTGTTTGGTGTGCCGTATTACAACAAAGGCATCAAACAAGATAGACCACTAGCCAATGTGGCTTCTTATGTAAATAGCAAACTGGCCTATGCAGCACCATGGCAGTTTGTTAGTGGTTACTTTCTCTATAAAAACCAGTTAGCTAATATGGAGGAGTTGATCAGAGACAACAGTAAAATTCCACCGCTCGCCAACTTTGTCGATACCAATGGCAACACGCCACGTACCTTTGTATTAGTGATTGGTGAGTCCACCAGCCGCGATAGAATGAGTTTATACGGTTATCAGCGCCCAACAACGCCAGAATTAGTAGAACTTGCAAAAGACTATCCTGCTAACTTATCGGTATTTAATGATGTGGTAACGCCACGCCCATATACCATTGAAGCGCTACAACAAATTCTGACGTTTGCCACCCAGACAGAGCCTGAACTGTTTAACTCTCGCCCTTCTATCATGAATATGATGAAGCAAGCGGGCTTTAAAACGTTCTGGATCACCAATCAGCAAACTATGACTGAGCGAAATACCTTACTGACGGCCTTCTCTCGCCAAACGGATAAGCAGTATTACCTCAATAATGATATGGCTCAGAGTTCACGTATCTATGATGACGTGGTATTTGATCCTTTCAAAGAAGCACTTGCTGACCCTGCGGAAAAGAAATTTATCGTTGTACACCTGCTAGGCACACATATGCGTTATGAATTCCGCTACCCAGAAGATAAAGCGATATTTACGCAAAGAGACAGCCTGGTACCTGCTAACCTGAAAGATGACCAAGTCAAAGATTACAACGCGTATGATAATGCACAGCATTATAATGATTATGTGGTGTCAACCTTAATTAAAGACTTTGATTCTTCTAAAGAAAATGGCTTCTTAGTCTTTTTCTCTGACCACGGAGAAGATGTCTATGATACACCACCACATGAAATGTTAGGCCGTAGCGAAGGTAAACCAAGCAAGGTTATCTACAATGTGCCATTCCTTGTTTGGCAATCACCTGAATGGTTAAGTACCCATCAGTTTGATTTAAAAGAAAAAACAACTCGCCCATTCAGCACGATGGATTTCATCTATGCATGGTCTGACTTAGCAGGCTTTAACTACACAGGTTATGAACCAGAAAAGAGCTTGTTTAGCACAGAGTTTAAACCTCAGCCTCGTTACATCGGCGACCCTGATAATAAATCCTCAATCATGCTTTATGATGATTTGAAGAAATAATGTCATAACAAGTAGGTGAAGTGCATTGCATTTCATCTACTTGCCTATCTTAAGCAATGCTTTTTAGTTCATGTGTACCTTCGCGGTTTATTTTGCCATCTTGCAAAATAAAACTGACTTCACCACGCCAGAACTCCGCTAAGAAAATATCATCGAGCGATTCAATACCTTGAAATTCAATCTGTTGTTTTAACCAAGCTTCATCCCTTTCTATCGATTCCAACTCACTGGTTCTTATCACGCCATCTTTCATTAAAAGTACCGAAGGCATATTTTTTTCATCACAAATGATGGTGAGCTGCCCGTCAGGTTCGATTTGTGCGTAGTAAATTTCTTGAAATGAATGAATACCTTGAGCATGAATGCGTGATGAGATATTGATGATATCTATTTTATTTTTTTTCTTTAATATATTTTCCATAATGAATTGCCCCTTTTTAATAATCGGTATTGGGTTACCAATTGCGACATTACGGAAAAAATTCACTTTCTTTGTTAATAAATTCAAAGAACTAATCAATAAAACACCGATTATTAAGATCGTTATATATTGATACAATGGTATTGTATCACTGTAGATCACCCCTCCGATAATTCCCCCTAAGACAAAATTACCAATGAAATCAATTGGTGTCATTTGAGAGAGCTGCGTTTTTCCAGACAAATTCATATGAGTAATAACGATAGCGAAACCAATAATGAACTTTAAAATGATAAACGAATAATAGTACGTCATATTGCTACCTTTTATATTATCTAATTCAAAACATTTTTTACTTCTTGTGCTTGTACAATCAGTTTAGCCTGTTTACGCCCCTTTAGATGTAATGACTTCACGAGTCATTAAAAACCACGCACATTCAGCACAAGGTTGTAATTAATGATATCAGACAACCAAACATCCTTTTAATATTTCAAAAATTCACCTATTGATTTTATAAAAATCTTAAAACCAGCTATATTAAAATATAAGCATAAATATCAATGCTGAAAAATGGTTTTAAACTCATTTTATTCTAAGGACATATTTATGAATAAGAAAATCATCGCTTCATTATTTTTTGTCGGCCTATTTACTGTCATAACAGGCTGTGATGATTCATCTAAACCCAGCGATACTGTTAAGCAAGCTGAAGAAAAAGCTCAGCAACTCAAAGCTGATGGTGAACAAAAAGCCAATGAACTTGCTGAAGAGACAAAAAATAAAGCTGAGGAGCTGAAACAAAATGCTTCTGATCTTAGCCAAGAAGTTAAAACTGATGCCATTAATAAAGCGGATGAAATTGCAACTGATGTGAAAGAGAAAACAGAATCCATCAAAGCTGAAAATGATGCTAAAACAGAGAATAAGTAATGTTTAAAAAAGTGCGAGAGTAAAACGCTGTAATCGCACTGACTCATGCCCCCAAATGCAGGTTTTTTCGCCTGCATTTGCCTGTTTTATCTATTCCCATACTAAAAAGCACCAAAACCTACCTGTTCCAACGGCTATCTCGTTATATAGTAAACCTTCTTTCATTTTATGACGTCAATACTAGGACTCACCATGGAAATCAAACACAGCCTTGGCCATGCAAACCCTGCATTAGTCGCAGATGCCTTTGACCTACGCCAGCAAGTCTTTACCCAAGAACAGGGGTTCCCCGCTGAAATCGATATTGATGAGTATGATGATGCAGCACTGCATGTCGTTTTATATTTAAACCAGCAGCCTGCGGCCGTTTTGCGTTGTGTATTGTTAGATAATGGGTTGATCAAAGTAGGCCGTGTTGCAGTGCAAAAATCGCATCGCGGTAAAGGCTTAGGCCGTGAAATGATGAAGTTTGTCCAGCAATATGGTACTGCAAACCAGTATCAAAAAATCGGCCTTTCTGCCCAACACACTGCTATCTCATTCTACCAAAGCCTAGGTTATCAAACCGAAGGGGAAATGTACGATGAAGATGGCATGGATCATATTTTTATGAGCTTATCTTTAAACCGTTAACTTTGCCCTTGAAATTAATTTTCTCGCCGCCATATTAAGATAAGGTCAATTATTAACCAGTTAGAGGTATACTATGGCGAACGGCTGGGCAAATGAAAATGCGGTGCAGGAACAAATTGATGCCACGCTCGATGACGCGATTGCGAAAGCACGTGGCCAGTTGCCTTCAGGTGAAAGTGCTGAATTTTGTGAGGAATGTGGAGAACCTATTCCTGAAGCGCGCCGTTTGGCGGTATTAGGCGTGAAACTCTGTCTAAATTGCCAATCTGAACTAGACAAAAAACAAGCCGCCTTTAGTGGTTACAATCGGCGTGGTAGTAAGGATAGCCAATTAAGGTAACACCCTTTTCTTATCAAAGAATTGGCTATTTTTTGCAAGTTAATATCCTCTTTCATCTATCTTCTTTAACTTATTGGTAAAACATATAAATTTATCATTCTTAATTATTAATAAATTGATAATTAACACGATATTTTATCTGTCTTTCTAATCTTATTCCCCACTATTGTTGATCATTCATCCATATCATGGCAGTATAACCGACTATTTTTTAACTTACTGAGGTAGCAAAGACTCGACATTTATGTTTTTTTCGGCCGTTTTCACTGCCAACAACACCACGTATAACGCGTTTTTATTGTTCTTTCTATTACGTTCCCTTAGGGAATATTTTCGCAATTATCCATTGTTTCATTAAGAAGGACTGGTCGTTGCATACCTTTCTCGCTCTTGGTATGCCAAAAATAAAATAAAACAAAAGAAGGTTGTTATGAGTCAAATTGATACTGATTCGAAAAAAGTTCGTTCTAAAATTAGCCCCCCTGTATTTTATAGCTCTGCTATTATCATTTTGGTTATTGTCGGCTTTGCCGCACTAATGCCAAAAGTCGCAGAATCTCATCTAAGTCATCTTCAACAAAACTTGTTTAACAACGCCAGTTGGTTCTACATCCTTGCTGTAGCCATCATCCTACTGAGTGTGACTTATCTGGGACTCTCCCGCTATGGGCAAATAAAGCTAGGGCCAGACCATGCGCAGCCAAATTTTAGTTATGTGTCGTGGTTTGCCATGCTGTTTTCCGCAGGTATGGGAATTGGTTTGATGTTCTTTGGGGTCGCTGAACCCGTGATGCATTACCTCAACCCACCAGTGGGTGATGCACAAACTGTTGAGGCAGCTAAGGAAGCCATGCGTTTGACCTTCTTCCACTGGGGGTTACACGCTTGGGCGATTTATGCCATTGTTGCCTTAATTTTAGCATTTTTTAGCTATCGCCACGGGTTACCACTGACCTTACGCTCGGCTCTGTACCCTATTATCGGTGAACGTATCTATGGCCCTATTGGCCATGCTGTTGATATTTTTGCGGTTGTTGGTACGGTGTTTGGTGTCGCCACTTCATTAGGCTTTGGTGTATTACAGGTCAATGCAGGGATGAACCATTTATTTGGTTTACCCGTTAATGAAATGGTACAAGTTGGGCTAATTGTCACCTTTACCGCACTGGCAACGCTTTCTGTGGTCTCTGGGCTGGATAAAGGCATTCGCATTTTATCAGAACTTAACCTAGGTCTCGCGTTCTTGCTGCTACTGCTGATTGTGATACTGGGGCCGACTGTTCTGTTATTAAAATCGTTTGTGGAAAATACAGGTGGTTATCTTTCTGAAATTGTGACCAAAACCTTTAATTTGTACGCTTATGAACCTAAATCAAGCGATTGGTTAGGTGGCTGGACGTTACTGTATTGGGGTTGGTGGTTATCATGGTCACCGTTTGTGGGGATGTTTATCGCCCGAATTTCCCGTGGTCGTACTATCCGTGAGTTTGTTATGGGCGTGTTATTCGTGCCTGCTGGGTTCACATTAATGTGGATGACATTCTTCGGTAATACCGCCATTGACCTTATCAAAAATCAAGGGGCAGTAAAGCTTGCCGAAACCGTGCAATCGGATGTCTCCCTTGCCCTGTTTGAATTCCTAAATTATTTCCCATTCTCTTCAGTGCTATCATTTTTTGCCATGTTGATGGTGGTGGTGTTCTTTGTCACTTCTGCGGATTCAGGGGCGATGGTGGTCGATACATTGGCTTCTGGCGGCGACTCCAATACCCCAATTTGGCAACGTATTTTCTGGGCAGGATTAATGGGCGTCGTCGCCATCACTATGCTGCTGGCGGGGGGGCTACAAGCGCTGCAAACTTTAACCATTGCCAGTGCCTTGCCGTTTGCAATGGTCTTGCTTGCCTCTATTTATGGGTTATTTAAAGCACTGCGAGTAGATGCGTATAAACGGGATAGCCAACAATTAGCCACCATTGCACCTACGGCAAGCCGCAACCCAATCCCATGGCAACGCCGCTTACGTAATATTGTCTATTTCCCTAAGCGTGCCCATGTGAAGCGCTTTATGGAAGAGTCCGTTAAGCCGTCAATGGAGATGGTTTCTGAGGAATTAGCGAAGCAAGGCACAGTTTGCCATATTCACACAGACAAAGATGACCGTATTGGTTTTGAAGTGGATTTAGGCGACGATATGAACTTTTTCTACGAAGTTCGCCTCCGTTATTATATTCAGCCCTCTTTTGCCTTAGCTGGTATGGGCACAGAAAGTGATGAAGAAAAGAGTGAAGAACAACGTTATTACCGCGCCGAAATTCACCTAAAAGAAGGCGGCCAAGACTACGATGTGATGGGCTGGGCAAAAGAACAGATCATCCACGATATTCTCGACCAATATGAAAAACATATTCATTTCTTACACTTGTTGGGTAAGTAGCCTAAAAAGAGAAGCGTTACCTAAAATGTGTCGATAAAAATTCACAGGCGGCTAAAATTATAGCCGCCTGTTTTTTCCATCTTTTTTGCCCAATTCTATTGAACTTAGAGCTACCTACACCCTATCATTGGGGCTTACTGATTGTTATTGCCTGATTTTTATAATAATTTTGCAGGAAGTATTACGTCTTTGCCTTTAACGTAATCCCATACCAAGGTGAATATCTTTTTATATATCGAACTTTCATATTGTGATAGGTGCATTAATAGTTTTGATAGTTCATCAGACGATCTCATTACTGATATCTCACCATCCTCAGGATATGCTATAAAAACGTTGTTAACACCGTTTAAGGATATAGTTAAAAAGGCCTTTCCATTAATATATTGTATATTATTGAGATATACACTACTGACTAAAAACGGCATTTCCATTACTTGCACCTTCCTGTTGTTCCCTGATATATGGAAATATTATAGTTTTTATTTTGCTCTGCAAATTCTAAGCTCGTTTTTAATTAGCTATAGAATTATTTTTTGGACCTAACCATTTTAGTTGCTCTTTTAACTCATCAGGTACTAAATCAAATAACATTTTGATATATTCAATATTTTTTGAGTAAAGTATACTAATTTTTGGCGTGCAGTTTTCATAATAGTATTTAGCTTGATAGTTTAAAAATGATATATCACCACTAGTAAACTCATTAATTAGTATTTTATTTGGCAAGTTATGTATTAGTTCAGATTCATAGTAACATGATAAATCCTCAGATTTTATTTTTGCATCCTGAGATTGAATATTTCTTATGTATGGAAGGATCCAAAATAACATATCTATATATATTTCACTTTTTGTCATGAGATTATCCTATTAATTTCTAGATGGTAATGATTTAGCTCCAACAGGAGCGGATTCGACTACAGTCCATCTTCCATTTTCAATCAATTTATTAATATACTGTGAGTCTCCTGTTTTAATATATATTTCTTTAGCAGCTACCATTCTATGATTGCCTTCTGAAATATAATAAACTCCTTTTTTATCGACATATCCAGCAATAATACCTTCTGGCGCAGTGAATTTATAGTTATTACTGAGCATGTCTATTTTCATTTGATCTACTTGATTAGGGTGTTTTAGACCCGTTTGCGTACTTTTTATTACTGATGTTATTTCATCAGAACCTAGTTTAGATATTGTAAAGGCGCTCTTTTGTATAAGTTGTTTTCCTATCCAACCTAATGAAACAACAGATGCTTGTATTTCAGGATCTGATATTAATACTGCTGCTTTTGTCCAACCCGGTGTTTTTGCGTTTATTTTATTTAAGTCTTGTGAGTTCCAATACATTAAATATTGTTTTGCTAGATCATTTTGCATGACATCAAAGCCGAGGTAACTAGCCCAGTAAGGCCTTTTAGCTAAATCAAATGCATTTGATATTCTCGTTTTAGTGATATCTTGTGTAACTAATGGGTTATTAGTTATTTCTAAATCTAAATTTCCACTGTTTATTATGCTGAACATAGCATACTTTTTTATTTGTGTAGCTTCACAGCTTGTATTACCTGCACATTTTTGCATATTTCTATCAAAATCCATGGCAAGTTCGTGGAGTAGATGGTTAAACCTGAAGGTGCTTTGCGCGGAATCAGCACCACTGTAAACCCCTCCTGGCTCACCAGTAAATATTGCACCCGCAAATCCACCCAGTACTCGGGATAATTGAGCGTATTTCTCAGAATCCTTTTGCCACTCTTTTTCATTGATTAAATTATTGTTTAGCGTAATTCCTGCTAACTGAACAGCAAGACTACCAACTATTGCCCCTTTTGCATTTCCACCTGCAATTTCAGCGCTAATACCCGAAACCACAGAATGGCCTAAAAGCTTGCCTGAGTGACCTAAAATGTCCCCTTTATCCCCAATAAGTTTGGCTCCCTCCGCATTCACCTGACTCCCGATATTACTGAGTAAGGCACTCTTAAAGTTATCAGTGAAACTACCGCCTTGTATCGTGGTATTCACGGTTGAGCTAATCACAGATTGCGCGGCAACACGTTGAGCAACCTTATTCCAATCTCCATTACTTAATAGCGGTAATTTGGCATTCCCCGGATTCCCTTTTGTCCATCCCATTTTGACATCTAAACCATTAAGCGCCCCGGAGATCACCATTTGAGCAACAATAGATTTAACTGTTTCGCTTTTACCTAGTGAATTAAGCGCTTTGGATAAGTTTCCTTGGTTTTCAGCCAGTGCGATTGCCGCTTGTGTTGAAAGAGCCGTCATACCCGAGTAAGCCGCGCCTGATATCACCGCAGCACTCGGACCACTGCTACCGGATGCCGCCCAAGCCGCAAATTTAGTTGCTGTACCTGACGTCATCGCTGCAACGGTTATCATAATCAGTGCAGCAGCAACTGGGTTTAAACTCCGGCTTTTATAATCCCAACTGTCATAGGCATCTTTAACTAAGTTCCACTGTACATCTTTACGGTCTTTTAAGCCTGCAAGCCACTGTGTACCTTCTGTTTTACCAAGAGCCTCTAAAGCATTTTCTAAGCTCTGACCATTTTTCGATTTGATGTCCGCAGTAATCCCTTTATTCGCATCAACAGTCAGTTTTCCACCAATATGCAATGCAGGTAAAACCCATTTATCTGAGGTATATCCTTTATTGCGCTGTGTAATATAAAAACCGTTAGAATTTGTAATCACTTGTTCAAATTGCGAATTTTTGACAGCTTTAAAATTGACCTTGCCCGTTTGGCTGGTAATTTTGGCATTTTTCCCTGTATTTATTTTTGTGGCCTCTAATGTCACATCATCTTTTGCCAATAAATTAATATCGCCACCTGCGGTAAACTCAGTAACTTTATTCGTTTTATCACTGCGTGTTTTTCTCACTTCCTTTTTCGTAATACAAAGCGTCCATCTATTGCATTTCTTTTTATACTCTTCGAAGTAACTGCTTTCCTCCATGGCTTGGGCATAGAGATACCCACCTTTTGCCGCAATATCCATCGCACCTTTGGCAACGAGACGAGACGCTTGGAAAAGGATGCTCCCCTCAGACAAAATGGTCAGGGTTTTACCACTATTAATTTCAGTTCCAATTTGTCGATATAGCTCTTCAAATTTTTTCCCTGACTGTTTTCGATAATTCGTTTTGACCGACTCTAAGCGCACATTTCCGCCGCTTGATAATGTGATATCACCTAGGGATTTGATTGTGCTGCCTTGTGCGGTGAGTGCGCCATTGGTGGCCAGCGTAACGCCTTTATCACCAGAATGTGTCGAGGTCACATAACGTACATCTTGGTTATCTTCATTGGGGTTGGGAATGGCAGAGTAGGCGGTAGCGGTTAATTTAATATCACGACCTGACAATGCAGTAATTTTGTCTTTGGATTGAAGATTAGCAGATTGCAAATCCATATCACGCGCGGCATTTAACGTGATATTGCCATTCGCAATAAGTTGAGAGCGTAGCTCTGGGTAGCGATTGGTCTTGAATACATCGTCGGCATCTTTAATTGCCTTAGAGCCTAACAAAATATCTTGGCCTGCATTGAAAGCGATTGATTTTCCACTGTTAAAGGTTATTCCTCGCGCTTCAATATTTTTACCTGCAGTGAGGTTTATTTCCCCTGAACTCACCCAACTTCCTGTTTTCGTGAGTAACTCATTGATATTTTGGGTAGGCTCTGAAGCCGCGAGTTTCATTAAATTGGATTCATCGCGACGAATAACAATATTGTCATTGGTGCTGAAGGTGAGTTTATTGGTTTTGGCTAACTTTTACGTAATGTAACTTATTCTCATTAAGCGTTTTTAGGTAAAAAATATTCACCATGACTAAAATTTAAAGCCTTAATGTTTAATTCTGTTTTCTTTCTAATTTTAATTAAATTATTTCACTTTAACCTTAATTCTGCATGATAATAAGTATTATTCGCCAAAAAAATCAATTGATTTTTTTGGAAATAATTTTGCTGATGAATGGTTACCAATCTCCCTAGAGGTAATTTCACAATTGTAAAAAGGAACATGACGGTAAGGAACTGACTACCTATCTAATAAGTATCAGTGAAGCTTGACTTCAGTGAATCTACAGGGAAAAGTGAATCATTTAAGTAATAGCTATACTCTAAATAATTCGAATTGCAGGAAGGCGGTAATTGAGGATAGTTTGATGAACACACACCAACATGTAAAGCAAGTCACAATGCGAAATATGGCGAAGGCAAACTAATTTCCTAGATACAAATTAATTTTCTAAATAGTTCGTGCTGTGACTAGGAAAAAATAAGGCCACCTCGGTTATATATACAAGTAAACAACCAAAGTAACCTAAAGATACCGACGGCATCATAGATTCGGAGCGTATGAGAACATCAAGCGCTTTTACGCTTATTTATCTCACTGTAGTCCGGGCTCTCCAACGCAATTAGCTCATCTAATAATGCCGTCAATTGCTGCATTTTTTCTGGCGAAAAAGCTAACTCGATTTTTTGATAACCTTCTTCGACTTCCTGACGAGCTTTATCGTACAGCTCTTGCCCTGTTGGCGTTAGCGAAACGTAGAGTTTACGTTGGTCATTCAGTGGCTTTAAGCGAAAAATTAAACCTTCGCGCTCCATACGGGTTAAGATCCCCGTTAGGCTTGGACGGAGAATACAGGTTTGAACCGATAACTCATGAAAATCAATTGAACGGTTATCAGCTAAAACGCGAATGATACGCCATTGCTGTTCAGTCAAATTATACGACTTTAAAATGGGCCGAAAGAACCCCATTGCGGTTTCTCTCGCTTGCAATAATGCAATTGTCAATGATTCATGCATAAGCTTAAAACTCATCACTTAATTAATGTTATTTAATCCCTATTTAGGTGCTTTGAAGTTATGCTTTTGGGCTTGTTGTTAATAAAAACACACTATTTTCACCCTGACTTCAATCCACCTCACTCACCTCTGTTAAAGAGTAGCACGCTCAAATAACAATCTCAAAGAAAAACCCTAAAATATTAATGAGTAAATAATTTTTTAATTATCATTCAAGTTAAATAATTGTAATTAAAAAAAAGTTGAAAAAATAATAAAATATTTAATAACAATAACTTACATAGTGGAAGTTGCATTTTGTTAATACGATCACAATTAAAATTAACATTTCCATAAAGGTATTGCTAATTTCAAAATTATACTTTATTAATATGTTAATAATTACTCGAAAGTTGAATTCTTTTCATTAAGGAGTTGTCAATGAAAGGCACAGTATTTGCCGTTGCCCTCAATCATCAAAGCCAACTTAGCCATTGGCTCGAGGCATTCCAGCAAGCCCCTTATAAAACCCCACCCAAAACCCCAGTGTGGTTTATTAAGCCGCGCAATACGCGCATCAATTCCGGCGAGCAAATTTTGCACCCTGCGGGCGAAGAAGTGCAAAGTGGAGCAACCCTTGCACTGGTGATTGGCCAAGATGCACGCAAAGTCAGCAAAGCGAATGCAATGAAATTTATTGCTGGATTTGCTCTCGCGAATGAAGTGAGCCTGCCGGAAGACACCTTCTACCGCCCTGCTATCAAAGCAAAATGCCGTGATACTTTCTGCCCAATTGGTGAGATGGTGAAAACGTCACTAAATGCCCCTGTTGATATCATCACTCAAGTGAATGGCAAAGAAGTCGACCGTTGGTCAACAAAAGATTTAATCCGTGATGCCAGTGAGCTAGTTGCTGCCCTCAGTGATTTCGCCACCTTAAAACAAGGCGATGTGATCCTGATGGGAACCCCACAACAACGCATCACTATCAAACCAGGTGATGAAGTGGTGGTTCAAGCAGAAGGCTTCCCAAGTCTGAAAAACACGGTTGTCGCGGCAGGAGGAAAATAATGTCTACTATCACTAAACGCGCAAAAATCCTTTTTAAAGGGACAGAATATGCCGTCACTGTTGGCGATAACGAAGCCATCACATTACCAAACGGGAATATTGTTGCTGGGGATTCATCTGATGTGACGTGGCTACCCCCTGCGCAAGGTACCCTATTCGCCCTTGGTTTGAACTACGCTGACCATGCCGCAGAGTTAGAATTTAAGCCACCTGAAGAACCATTAATTTTCTTAAAAGCAGAAAGTAGCTTAACAGGCCACCGTCAAGTTTCTGTACGCCCAGACAATGTTGAATATATGCATTATGAGTCTGAGTTAGTAGTGGTGATTGGCAAAACGGCTCACAAGGTCTCAAGAGAAGATGCGATGGATTATGTCGCGGGTTATACCGTGTGTAATGACTACGCGATCCGCGACTATTTGGAAAATTACTATCGCCCCAATCTGCGTGTTAAGAGCCGCGATACATTGACACCTATTGGCCCTTGGATTGTTGATAAAGATGCAGTGAAAGACCCGCATAACCTTGCGCTTTATACCTATGTGAATGGGGATTTACGCCAAAAAGGCACCACGGCTGATTTAATTTTCGATATTCCATTTTTAATTGCTTACCTCAGTGACTTTATGACACTGCAACCAGGCGACATGATCGCCACAGGCACGCCGAAAGGGCTGTCAGATGTGGTACCAGGTGACGAAGTCATTGTTGAAGTTGAAGGCGTTGGCCGACTGGTTAACACCATTATCAGCGAAAAAGACTATGAGGAACGAGTGTAATGACTAAGATTAATCATTGGATCAACGGTAAGAACGTTGCCAGCAAAGAGTATTTCCAAACGACGAACCCAGCTACGGGTGAAGTACTCGCTGAAGTCGCCTCTGGCGGTCAAGACGAAATCAACCAAGCCGTTGCCGCCGCGAAAGACGCGTTTCCAAAATGGGCTAACACGCCAATGAAAGAACGTGCTCGCTTAATGCGCCGTTTAGGTGAATTGATCGACGAAAACGTACCGCAAATTGCAGAAATGGAAACCAAAGATACGGGTTTGCCAATTCACCAAACCAAAAATGTGTTGATCCCACGCGCTTCACACAACTTTGAATTCTTTGCTGAAATTTGCCAACAAATGAACGGCCGCACCTATCCCGTTGACGACAAAATGATGAACTACACCCTGATACAACCCGTCGGTGTGTGTGGATTAATCTCTCCGTGGAACGTACCGTTTATGACGGCAACATGGAAAACGGCACCCTGTTTAGCACTGGGTAATACTGCCGTGCTGAAAATGTCTGAACTGTCTCCGCTATCTGCAAACCGTTTAGGGGAGTTAGCGCTTGAAGCAGGAATTCCTGCAGGCGTCCTGAACGTAGTACAAGGTTATGGTGCAACGGCAGGTGATGCACTGGTGAAACATCACGATGTGCGCGCAGTTTCATTCACTGGTGGTACAGCAACAGGCCGTGCCATTATGCAAAACGCAGGGCTGAAAAAATATTCAATGGAATTAGGGGGTAAATCTCCAGTCCTGATTTTTGAAGATGCTGATATTGAGCGCGCAATGGATGCGGCGCTGTTTACTATTTTCTCTATTAATGGTGAACGTTGCACCGCGGGCTCACGTATTTTCATTCAAGAAAGCATTTATCCTGAGTTTGTAAAACGTTTTGCTGAACGCGCAAACCGTCTGATCGTTGGTGACCCGAACGATCCGAAAACACAAGTCGGTGCATTGATCAGCCAACAGCACTGGAACAAAGTGTCTGGTTATATCCGCATCGGCATGGAAGAAGGCGCAACTCTGTTAGCGGGTGGCCCAGATAAACCAACTGATCTACCTGATCACCTGAAAAATGGTCATTTCTTGCGCCCAACCGTTCTGGCTGATGTGGATAACCGTATGCGCGTTGCACAAGAAGAGATCTTCGGGCCCGTCGCTTGTTTGATCCCATTCAAGACTGAAGAAGATGGTCTACGTATGGCGAACGATGTGGAGTACGGCCTGGCTTCGTATATTTGGACGCAAGATGTCAGCAAAATTCTGCGTTTATCTCGCAGCATCGAGGCAGGTATGGTGTTTGTTAACACCCAAAACGTCCGTGACCTGCGCCAACCATTTGGCGGTGTCAAAGCTTCCGGTGTTGGCCGCGAAGGTGGCGAGTACAGCTTTGAAGTGTTCGCCGAAATGAAGAACGTGTGTATCTCCTACGGAGACCACAACATCCCACGCTGGGGTGTATAAGTTTACAAAGCTCTGTGCTGGAAACCTTATATTCTAGCACTTTCCGCTGAATTCTGTTGATACTCAGCATCGTTAAAACTGATAAACCAAGTCACTTCAGGTCGTTAGAAGAGCTACAACTTAGGCGGACTCGATGTCTTACCCTAAATAATTCGAGTTGTAGCTAGGCGACAAACAAGCTAATCCCTAGGAGCATACACAAGTATGTGACTAGGGTTAGCGCGAGCAGTCAACAACGCTACAGCTTGAAGAATGACGGGTAAGGATATAGATATGGGTAAACTGGCACTAGCTGCGAAGATCACACACGTCCCATCCATGTACCTATCTGAATTACCAGGTAAAAACCATGGGTGCCGCCAAGCCGCTATCGATGGCCATAAAGAAATTAGCCGTCGCTGCCGTGAATTAGGCGTGGATACCATTATTGTTTTTGACACTCACTGGTTAGTCAACAGCGCGTATCACATCAACTGTGCCGATCATTTCAAAGGTATTTATACTAGTAATGAACTTCCACATTTCATTCGCGATATGGAATATGAATATGATGGCAACTCTGCCTTAGGCCAGATGATAGGTGAAGAGGCGCGTAAGCTCGGTGTTCGTGCTCAAGCACATGAAATTCCAAGCTTAACTCTCGAATATGCAACCTTAGTTCCAATGCGCTATATGAATAGCGATCGCCACTTCAAAGTCATTTCAATCTCTGCATTTTGTACGTCACATAGCTTTGAAGACAGCCGCAAGTTAGGCGAAGCCGTCCTCACTGCCATTGAAAAATACGATGGTACGGTGGCGGTATTAGCCAGTGGCTCGTTATCACACCGCTTTATCGATGACCAAAAAGCGGAAGATGGCATGAATAGCTACACCCGTGAATTTGATGAGCAAATGGACAAGCGTGTCGTCAAATTATGGCGTGAAGGCCGTTTTCAAGAGTTCTGCAAAATGCTGCCTGAATACGCGGACTACTGCTACGGCGAAGGCCATATGCATGACACAGTTATGTTGCTTGGCATGTTAGGTTGGGACAAATATTCAGAGAACGTAGAAATCTTAACCGATTTATTCGCCAGCTCAGGTACAGGGCAGCTCAATGCGGTTTTCCCACTACCAAGCTATATCACTGACAAGCAAACTGAAACTGCGTAAGGAATTGTTATGCCACATTTTTATGCAGAATGTACCGAAAATATCCGTGAAGAGGCTAAGCTTCCCGAATTATTTGCCAAAGTAAATGAAGCCCTTGCGGGTACAGGTATTTTTCCATTGGGCGGCATTCGTAGCCGTGCAATTTGGTTAGATACATGGCAAATGGCGGATGGTAAACATGACTATGCTTTCGTGCATATGACGCTAAAAATTGGTGCAGGTCGTTCCCTAGAAGACAGGCAAAAAACAGGGGAAATGCTTTTCGACCTAATCAAGGCGCATTTTGCAGATTTAACGGCAAAGCGCCTATTAGCGCTGTCATTTACCATGGAAGAGCTTGACCCCATATTGAACTACAAACAAAACAACGTTCACGCTTTATTCAAAGCGTGAACGTTGAGCGAAGAAAGCGAGGGCACGATGGTCAAAAATTTCGATAAACACATCCCACACTGGCTGATCCCATTATTAGGATCATTGGTGGCATTTGGGCCATTGTCTATCGATATGTATCTTCCTGCCCTGCCTCAAATGGGGACAGCTCTACAGGCAACACAAGGACAAATGCAGTATACCCTTGGAGCATTCTTTGCGGGTTTCTGTGTGGGCATGCTGTTTTATGGCCCACTCAGTGACCTACTGGGTCGCCGAAAAATGTTGTTAAGCGGGCTGGCTATTTTTACCGTGGCAAGCTTGTTATGTGCTCAAGCGACTAATGCCAATACCTTGATTATTTTCAGAGCATTACAAGCGTTTGGTAGCGGTGCTGCAATTGTCATGGCAAGGGCAATCGCGCGGGATGTTTACCCTGCAAATGAATTACCCAAAGTGCTGTCATTGATGACCTTAGTCACCATGATTGCGCCTTTGCTAGCACCCCTACTGGGCGGTTTTTTATTGATTCATTTTCAGTGGCAGGCAATTTTTTATCTGTTGGCGTTAGTTGGTCTAGTTTCGGTGAGTACGATTTTCCTTCTATTACCCGAAACGTTAGTCCACCAGCGCTCGTCAGAGAATTTACTTTGTGTGGCGTTTAAAAACTACACGCAGGTGCTCACAGACCGAGAAGCACTGAGTATTATCGGCACCATGGCCTTCTCTTTTGCAGGAATGTTTGCCTTTATCAGTGGTTCACCGTTTGTGTACATCAACTATTTTGGGGTATCTGAACAACATTATGGCTTGTTGTTCGGCTGCAATATTTTGGGGATGATTGTGATGTTATTGCTAAATGTGAAACTGCTAAAAATTTACAGTTTAACACGCATACTCACCATGCAAAGTGGCTTTCAATTAGCATTTGGTCTGCTTTTGCTACTTTTTTACCAACAAAATCTCCCCATAATTGTTATTCTTGTGGTGCTGTTCCTATCGATGGTCAACGCTATCGGCACCAACAGTTTGTCACTGTTACTGCAACATCGCGGCAAAATTGCTGGCAGTGCAAGCGCACTTGCGATTTCTATTCAATTTGCGTTGGCGGCACTGGCGAGCGTTGCAGTTTCTGTCTTACAGGATGAATCCCCTTTTGCTATGGCACTTGTGATGGCGATTTGTGCTGGATTAAGTTTTACGAGCCAACGTTTATCGGCTAAAAACATCCGCCCACAAATTCAATCCGTGTCTTCGGAGAAAAACGAAAAATGAGCATAAACACCAATTCTACATTATTCCGCCAACAGGCTTATATCAACGGTCAATGGGTTGATGCCCAAGATAAAAGCGTATTTGAGGTGACCAACCCTGCGGATAACACGGTGATTGCCAAAGTCAGCAATATGGGCGCAGTAGAAACCCAACGCGCTATCGAAGCGGCCGAAAAAGCCTTACCTGCTTGGCGGGCAAAAACTGCCAAAGAGCGTAGCCAAATCTTAAATAAATGGTTCCGTTTAATGATGGATAACCAAAAAGAGTTAGCGCAACTGCTAAGCGCAGAGCAAGGCAAATCGATGACAGAATCGATGGGTGAAATTGCTTACGGTGCTAGCTTTATTGAGTGGTTTGCTGAAGAAGGTAAGCGTGTTTACGGTGAAAGCATTCCGTCCCCATTACCAGGTCGCCGCCTTGTAACCATCAAACAACCTGTGGGCGTTGTCGCAGCCATCACACCATGGAACTTCCCGAATGCGATGATCACGCGCAAAGTGGGCCCAGCCCTTGCGGCAGGCTGTACGATGGTGCTGAAACCTGCGGCTGAAACGCCACTGTCAGCCCTCGCTCTAGCGGTTCTTGGTGAAGAGGCTGGTATTCCTGCTGGGGTATTTAATATTGTTCCAGGGACTGACGCGCAGGCTATTGGTGGCGTTATGACATCAAGCCCAATTGTGCGTAAGCTGACATTCACTGGCTCAACCCGTGTTGGTAAATTATTGATGGAACAGTGTGCCAACACCGTGAAAAAAATGTCATTAGAACTTGGTGGTAACGCACCGTTTATCGTATTTGATGACGCTGATCTAGACGCCGCAGTTCAAGGTGCTTTAGCCGCGAAATTCCGTAATAGCGGCCAAACTTGCGTATGTGCAAACCGCATTTTAGTGCAAGAGGGTGTCTATGATGAGTTTGCAGCTCGCTTAGCCAAAGCGGTTAATGCACTCAAAATTGGCCCTGCAACACAAGCCGACTCCCAACAAGGCCCTCTCATTAACCAAGCTGCGGTTGATAAGGTAACTGAGCACATTGCAGATGCTGTTTCTCATGGGGCAAAAGTGGTTGCTGGCGGTAAAGCAGCAAGTTTAGGTGGCTTGTTCTTTGAACCTACTGTTATCACTGGCGTAACAAAATCCATGAAAGTCGCCAAAGAAGAAACCTTTGGCCCGCTAGCACCACTATTTAAATTCCGTGATGAAGAAGACGCTATCGCTCTTGCCAATGATACTGAATTTGGCTTGGCATCTTATTTCTATTCACGGGATATCGGCCGTATCTATCGCGTTGCTGAAGCATTAGAAAGCGGCATGGTGGGTATCAACGAAGGCATTATTTCGAATGAAGTCGCCCCATTTGGTGGCATTAAACAGTCTGGACTGGGGCGTGAAGGTTCGCGCTACGGCATTGAAGATTATCTGGAAGTGAAATACCTCTGCTTTGGCGGTCTTTCTAACTAGTTAATTAGCAGACTATTTTTCAATAAATTGCAGATAAAACCTAAGCTCGAAGTATAACTTGAACGGATGATTTTAAATCCAAATTGTTAGCTCTAAATAATTCGAGTGAGAACAAGGCAGTTAATGCAGTTCTCACTCGAAGCATGACGAGCTGAGGTACAAAAGGAAAATAAGATGTTACAGAAAGACATAATCTTGCAAATAGCGCAGCGTCTAAATCAAGCGGAAAAAAGCGGTGAGCAGATCCGCCAGATTTCTTTAGATCACCCTGAAATGACGATCGACGATGCTTATGCCGTTCAAAAAGAATGGGTTGGGTTAAAAATCGCTGAAGGGCGCGTGCTCAAAGGCCATAAAATTGGGCTGACATCAAAAGCGATGCAGGCCAGCTCACAAATTGATGAGCCAGATTACGGTGCGCTACTTGATGATATGTTTTTTGATGACGGCTGTGACATCCCAACCGACCGCTTTATTGTACCGCGCATTGAAGTTGAACTCGCGTTCGTTTTAGCAAAACCACTGCGTGGGCCAAACTGCACAATTTTTGATGTTTATAACGCCACAGACTACGTGATCCCCGCGCTTGAGCTGATCGATGCCCGTTGCCATAACAATGATCCTGAAACTAATCGCCCACGTAAAGTGTTCGATACTATCTCAGATAACGCCGCAAACGCCGCGGTCATTTTAGGCGGACGCCCAATTAAACCACGCGATTTAGATATGCGTTGGATCAGCGCCCTGCTTTATCGCAATGGTGTCATTGAAGAATCTGGCGTTGCGGCAGCAGTGCTGAATCACCCTGCCAATGGCGTTGCATGGTTAGCCAATAAATTGGCGCCACATAATGTTCAACTTGAACCCGGCCAGATCATTCTTGGCGGGTCCTTTACCCGCCCAGTTCCCGCACGTAAAGGCGATGTGTTCCACGTCGATTACGGCAACATGGGTTCTATAAGCTGCCGTTTTGTATAAGGAAATTATAATGGACATCTTAGAAAATAAATTCAAAAAAGCGCTAAAAAGTGGCCAACCTCAAATTGGTTTATGGCTGGGTTTATGCAGCCCGTATAGTGCCGAGTTGTTAGCGGGTGCTGGCTTTGACTGGCTACTGATCGACGGAGAGCATGCACCGAATAATGTACAGACAACATTATCGCAATTGCAAGCGATCGCCCCTTATTCATCGCAACCCGTTGTGCGTCCACCGTGGAATGATCCTGTGATCATTAAACAACTGTTAGATATTGGCGCACAAACTTTGTTGCTGCCAATGGTACAAAATGCCGAACAAGCGAAGCAAGCAGTACGCGCAACACGCTACCCACCCGCAGGGATCCGCGGTGTTGGCAGTGCACTAGCACGTGCATCTCGCTGGAATCGAGTCCCTGATTACCTCACTCGTGCCAACGATGAAATGTGCGTGATCGTGCAGGTCGAAACCCGCGAAGCAATGAATAACCTGCCAGAGATCTTAAAAGTAGAAGGCGTCGATGGTGTATTTATCGGTCCAGCTGATCTCAGTGCAGACATGGGCTTTTCGGGAAATCCTAACCACCCTGAAGTCAAAGCCGTGATAGAAAAAGCGATTGTACAAATTCGTGCTGCGGGTCTCGCCCCTGGCATCTTAATGGCAGCCCCTGAGGTTGCTGAACATTATCTGAAACTCGGCGCACTGTTTGTCGCTGTCGGCGTTGATACTACGCTGCTAGCACGTACCGCCGAAGCCCTTGCCGCAAAATTTGGCAAAACGGTCTCGGAAGTGACATCCAGCACACCTAGTGTTTACTAACTAAACCTGCTTATTTAGATAACTTTTTACCCTACAGACAAACAGCTTATCTAAACGAGTGAAATATTAAAATCGCAATAAAGGGCAGACACCACCATGACTGCCTCATCGTCCCTTGTACCTATAATAATTTTCAGAAGAAAGAATTGAGGGCCCTACAATGAGTAATCAACAACTTGCAAGCACTAACCCTGCTGAACAACATAAAAATTTAACTGAGCCGCAGCAGCGGGTCATTAATAAATTATTCAAACGGCTGATCGTCTTTTTATTCGTGCTGTTTGTTTTCTCTTTCCTAGACCGTATTAACATTGGCTTTGCGGGTCTCACCATGGGGAAAGACATCGGCCTGACCTCAACCATGTTTGGTTTAGCTGCCACCTTGTTCTATGCCACCTACGTTATTTTTGGTATTCCAAGTAATATTATGTTGGGGATTGTTGGTGCGCGTCGCTGGATAGCCACCATCATGGTACTTTGGGGGATTGCTTCAACGGCAACCATGTTTGCCACAGGGCCAACAAGTTTGTACGTTCTGCGAATGTTAGTGGGTATCGCTGAAGCGGGCTTCTTGCCAGGGATTCTGGTGTATCTAACTTATTGGTTTCCAGCCTATTTCCGTGCTCGTGCTAATGCCTTATTTATGATTGCGATGCCAGTCACCATGGCGTTCGGCTCCCTAGCTTCTGGTTATATTTTAGGGATGGATGGCATTTTAGACCTAAAAGGCTGGCAATGGTTGTTCCTGCTTGAAGGCTTCCCTTCCGTGATTTTAGGTGTGTTAGTTTGGTTCTACCTTGATGATTCACCGAAGAAAGCCAAATGGCTGACGCAAGAAGATAAAGACACACTGCAAGAAATGATGGATAAAGACCAGCTGGAACTC
Organism: Providencia sp. PROV129; assembly: GCF_028482245.1. Classification (NCBI taxonomy): domain Bacteria; kingdom Pseudomonadati; phylum Pseudomonadota; class Gammaproteobacteria; order Enterobacterales; family Morganellaceae; genus Providencia; species Providencia sp. PROV129. The sequence continues at coordinate 8,571 of NZ_JAMPQD010000035.1, read as the reverse complement.
GTGCAGCCACAAGGGTCAAAAAGTCACAGTGCCCTGCAAAATACCAGTTTGTGGAAAGAGATTTTCACCCCTGTTATCTTGATGTATACCGTCGCTTATTTCTGTTTAACCAACACGTTAAGCGCGATTAATATCTGGACGCCACAAATCATGCAGAGCTTCAACCAAGGCAGTAGTAATGCCATGATTGGGCTACTTACCGCTATCCCACAATTCTGTACGATTTTGGGGATGATTTACTGGAGCCGCCGTTCAGATAGATTGCAAGAACGGAAAATGCACACCGCCTTGCCATATTTATTTGCTGCCGCGGGTTGGGTTCTCGCTGCAATGACTAGCCACCCAATTATTCAATTGATTGGTATCATTATGGCATCAACGGGTTCATTTACTGCAATGGCTGTGTTCTGGACAACGCCAGACCAATCAATCAGTCTACGTGCTCGTGCTATCGGTATTGCTGTTATCAACGCAACGGGTAATATAGGTTCTGCCGTCAGCCCTCTGTTAATTGGTTGGCTAAAAGACCAAACCGGCAGCTTTAATTCCGGCCTGTATTTTGTGGCTGGCCTGCTGGTGGTCGGTGCGCTGTTAGTCATTGCTATCCCAATGAAAAACTCAAGACCAAGAGCAACACCTTAAAACTGTAAGGTTTAATAAATTAGAGTGCTGTAACTCAATAACAATGGATATTGCTCAAAATAATTTGGCTTGCAGCTAGGCGGCAAGCAAGCTAATCCCTAGGAGCATACACTAGTATGTGACTAGGGTTAGCGTGTGAAGCCAACAACGCTGCGGGCCAAAGAATGAAGAGCAATTCGAGTTGCAGCTAGGCGGCAAGCAAGTTAATCCCTAGGAGCATACTGAAGTATGTGACTAGGGTTGGCTTGTGAGGCCAACAACGCTGCGAGCCGAAGAATGAAGGGTAACTCAACTTTAATTACGAATATCGACATCAGTACAGACTACGACGAAACCCAAGGCACTGACGACGTCCACTACCAAACCTTCGGCAACATGGCTGCCTTTTTTGGTCGTGATATGCAGGCGCATCGCCATGATGGTTTCTTCCAGTTGCATTATTTGGTCACTGGCCACATTACCTTGCAGCTTGACGAATTACGCTATTCTGTCCAGGCACCGTTGTTTATTTTAACTCCCCCTTCTGTCGCCCATGCCTTTTTTACTCAAGAAGACACGGACGGGCATGTACTGACTGTGCGACAAGATCTTATCATGCCACTGCTTGAGTCTCTTTATCCTGCTCATCCTGATTTAGTGGATATTCCTGCTATTTGCTTATCGGTTGCCGATAAGCTCGATGATATTGATACTTTCAATCATTACTGGGCATTGATGGCGCGTGAATCAGCAAATAACAATGTAGGGAAACATCAAGCTTTATCCTCTTTGGCGCAAGCACTTTTTACTTTTCTACTACGGTCAATCCCATTAGATGGGCACCCGACTAGCGGTGTTCGAGGGGAGCATCGCCTATTCCAACGGTTTAACCAATTAATTGACTTACATTATCATGAGCACCTTGCCGTACCTGAATATGCACAAAAACTTGGCGTAACAGAATCGCGCCTCAAAGATATGTGCCGCCGATTTGCTAATCGGCCGCCAAAAAGGCTCATTTTTGACCGTATTCTACGTGAGGCCAAGCGTTTGCTTATTTTTTCGGACAGCCCTGTTTCTGAAATTGCCTACCAACTCGGGTTTAAAGACCCAGCCTACTTCGCTCGCTTTTTTAACCGACTCGTCGGCAGCTCACCGAGCACTTGGCGTGAACAAAATATCCATTAAGCGGTCAAATACTTCCCTTTCACTTGAAAAGTTTCATTGCCGTTGAACAATTCAGCGGCAATAAATTTTATTTTACATTTTAAAAACATTTTTATCTCTTATCAATTTTGTTTTAACTTACTTAAACAAGGTTATCCAGAATAACAAAAAGTGAAATAAAAGGATAAAAAATAGGCATGCGAATAAAATAAAATAACTTATTGTTAATATATAAACAAACTTTAATATTATGATATTTAGATTATTTTAATTAAAAATAATGATTACATTAACATTAAAATATCGATAAGATCACATTTCTTTTATAAACTTACCATACCAACGAAAAGTACCAGTAAACCTTTCTAAAGTCTCTTTAAAATTGTCTCAGAAAGCGATTCAATTAATAAACACAAAACAAACATAAAATTAACATATTCGCTTGCACCTTTGTCCCCTATCAATGCAAGCCCTCATTGTGAGATAACGAGGTAGACATGAAACCAGAAGATTTTCGCTCAGATGCTAAACGCCCTTTTAATAGCCAAGAATACCTAAAAAGCCTACAAGATGGCCGTGAAATTTATATTTATGGCGAACGCGTAAAAGATGTCACCACTCACCCTGCTTTTCGTAATTCAGCGGCTTCTATAGGACAGTTATATGATGCGCTCCATGATAAAACGACTCATGACCAGCTTTGCTGGAACACCGACACAGGTAACGGTGGATACACGCACAAGTTCTTCCGTTTCGCGAAAAGTGCAGACGAATTACGCCAACAACGTGATGCAATCGCAGATTGGTCACGCCAGAGCTACGGATGGATGGGACGCACTCCAGACTATAAGGCGGCATTCGCCAGCTGTTTAGGCGCAAACCCTGAATATTACGGCCAATTTGCGGATAACGCGCGCAACTGGTACAAACGCATTCAAGAAAGCGGCTTATACTTTAACCATGCGATTGTTAACCCACCAATTGATCGCCATAAGCCCGCAGATGAAGTGAAAGATGTTTATATTAAACTCGAAAAAGAAACTGATGCAGGGATTATCGTCAGCGGCGCAAAAGTCGTCGCAACCAACTCTGCATTGACTCACTATAACTTTATCGGTTTTGGTTCTGCGCAAGTGATGGGCGATAACCCTGACTTTGCACTGATGTTTGTTGCACCAATGGATGCCGACGGTGTGAAATTAATCTCTCGCGCCTCTTATGAATTAGTAGCTGGCGCAACTGGCGCACCATTTGATTACCCACTTTCCAGCCGTTTCGATGAAAATGATGCCATCTTAGTGATGGATCATGTGTTAATTCCATGGGAAAACGTCTTGATTTACCGTGACTTTGACCGTGCTCGTAATTGGGCTGTACAAGGTGGGTTCGCACGTTTATTCCCATTACAAGCTTGTGTCCGCTTGGCCGTTAAATTAGACTTCATTACCGGATTGTTACAAAAAAGTTTAGAATGTACAGGTGTTATTGATTTCCGTGGTGTACAGGCTGATTTAGGTGAAGTGGTCGCGTGGCGTAACCTGTTCTGGTCATTGACTGATGCAATGACATCAGAAGCGAAAGCTTGGGAAGGCGGGGCATTCCTACCAGATACCCAAGCTATCCAGACATACCGTGTTATGGCACCTATGGCCTACACCAAAATTAAAAATATCATTGAAAGTAACGTAACGAGTGGGCTGATCTACTTGCCATCCAGCGTTCGTGATATGAATAATCCAGAAATTGATAGGTACTTAGCTAAATATGTACGCGGTTCAAACGGAATGGATCACGTCGAACGTATTAAGATCCTCAAACTCATGTGGGATGCAATTGGTAGTGAGTTTGGTGGTCGCCATGAACTGTATGAAATTAACTACGCAGGAAGCCAAGACGAAATTCGTCTGCAATGTCTGCGTCATGCACAAGGTTCTGGCAACATGAAAGCCATGACAGATATGGTTGATCGCTGCTTATCAGATTACGATCAACACGGATGGAAACGTCCACACCTGTATAACAACAATGATATTAATCAGTTAGATTCGCTGCTGAAGTAATCAGTAGCAGGAGGTCAAAATGTCTTTAGAAAATGAACATCGCCTGCGTTTCAGAGATGCGATGGCTAGTCTCGGTGCAGCAGTGAACATAGTCACCACGGATGGTACTGAAGGTCGCTGTGGAATTACAGCAACTGCAGTCTGTTCAGTTACAGATACGCCACCAACTTTGATGGTATGTGTCAACCGCAACAGTGCAATGAATGCGGTATTTCAAAAGAATGGCCGCCTGTGTGTGAATGTGCTAAGCCATGACCAAGAAGAATTAGCGTGCCATTTTGCGGGAATGAAAGGTTCCACAATGGAAGAGCGTTTTAACTGGAATGTGTGGGATAACGGTATTTTACAGCAACCATTACTGAAAAATGCCCTCGCTAATCTTGAAGGCGAAATCACGCAAGTTCAGGACATTGGTACGCACTCTGTCTACATGGTTGAAATGAAACAAATCATTGTAAATGATACAGGGCATGGGTTAGTTTACTTTAAACGTAAATTCCATCCGGTTATGCATCAAATCCTTGAGCCAACAGCTTAACGGATAATCTAATACATCAAAGCCCCCTAACCGGGGCTTTTATTGTTTAATTAAACATAATAAAGTTGTCATTACCTCAATTAAATCCCACTTACTCACTTAGATATTTATTTCGCATTTTCCACTTTAAATAATATAATAAATTACTCTAATGCAGTTTAATTGACATATCCCGAATTACGGGTATAAACTGACACCATACAGTTGTATTCCACTATAAATAAAACCCATCCTAAAATGAAATATTTAATTAATCAGCATGTTACCTATGACAGCAATCAGGGGCTGTTGTATACGAGTCACGTTGACGACGCAATTAAGCTGACGACAACGTTAAATCGTTTACTTTTAGTATTAGCACAAAATAACGGAGAAGTTTTAGATAGGGAAACTTTATTACGTCGTGTATGGGAAGAACATAACCAAGTTGTTTCTGACAATAATTTAAATAGCAGTATTTCTGTTTTGCGCCGCCATTTATCATCTTTTTTTGATGAAGAAATTATTTCAACTATTCCAAAAGTAGGAATAAAATTTTCAGCTAATTTAACCTTTGAAATAAGCGACGAACAGCCTGAAGAAACTATTTCAGAAATCCCCTCCCTCTTATCTCCATCGACTGAGTCTTCTTTAGAAATAGATGAAGAAAACGAAATAAATGCCAAAACCCCCGTTAAAAAAGCTTATATTTTAAATAATCGCTACCTAGAAATAACACTGATTGCCGTTATTATCTTTTGTTTGCTTTATTTGTTTAAAAGCTACTTTTTTGCTAGCCGTACTGAATACCCAGAAGTCGGTCAAATTGATCAGTGCTCAATTCGTTATATAAACAGTTACCACAAGGCAGATACTCGCTCAATGAGTTTTTCTGTACTAAAAGATAGGCTAAAAAGTTTAAATATTAATTGCAAGAAACCCGCTACTATTTTTTACTATAATGTGGGAATTATCACCCGAAATAAAAATTTCGATGATGACTATCTATTTTTATCATACTGCCCTAAAACTGCAAAAGATGGTGCTACAATAAGTTGTGAGAATTTCTATGCCAAATAACAAAGCTGTACGATTTGTTTTTTTACTCCTCACCACCATCACTTTGATTTTAATTAGCTTATATACATATATTCAAATTAATACACCTATTGTACCTGACTGCCGTGCAACTTTAAAAATTGATATCTCAGACGATCGATCTAGCTTAAATGGCTATTACTTATTGAGTATCATTCCAAGTGAGGATAATGATAATCAATATTCTTTTATCATGTCAGGAGAAATTAATTTTAATCATAAAAAATTCATGATCTCCCGTAAAATGCTTATTGAATACAAACAGCAAGGCGGTCATTTTTTTTCTCGGATAAAAAATATTTACATTGACCCGAGCGACCAGGCTGGCGATGACATTTATATACGAGGCCTCCCTCAGCTTAACCAAATTTACTTCACTAGAGTAAAACGGTTAAACGATAAAAATTATATTTTTGAAGAAAATTACTCGCCAATGTTTATTTGTACAATCTAATCACTGTTAGTAACCCTCAAAAAAACAACAAAATGCATCAGATATTCTATATATCTGATGCATTTTTTTTGTATTTTAAAAAATTCATACATTGAAACATATTAAAACACCTTAAAATCACAAAAATTAATTATTTACTTCAATATTAATGAAGCATAAAAATATTAAAACTCATTAAAACACAATAACAATATAGAATAAACGTTCATATTAGATTAAAAATTAAGAATTTTATTTCGCTATACGCTCAGTAAGGGTAATATAGCTCTCGTCGAATAGACTGATATTCAAATATCATTTCCTGATATGAAAGTACGAATGGATACAGGTTTATAAAAGGCCCAATTTTTCTTTTATATATAACCAGTTACATCCCAATGATGGGTAAGTAAATCAATTCCTATAATGCCCGCTAGTTAAGAGGCTTCATTATGGAAATTGTTAATTTTTCTCTTAAGGATTTTAGCATGAAATTAAATAAATTATCTGTTGCTGTTTTATTTGCTGCGTCAACACTGTCTACCTCTGTATTAGCAAGTGGCAACTCAGGCGAATTACATTTCAGCGGCCAAGTTGTTAATGCGCCATGTAATATTGAATCTGAAAGCACTAAACAAGAAGTTCCTTTTGGTCAACTTTCTCGCGCATCTTTAGAAGCAGGTAATGCAGCTGAAAAAGATATCGCGATTAAAATCAAAGACTGTAATTTCGATGAATTCAGTAAAGATAAAGATGATAACTGGGTTGCAGTTAAAGATATCAAAATTACCTTTGGTGGTAAAAACTATGTGGGTACTAACAAAGAATTCTTAGGTACTACAGGTTCTGCAACAAACATCGGTGTTCAGATTAAAGACTTTAAATTTGATGAAGCTAAATCTGTGATGAACCAAATTCGTAATAAACAAGGTGAAAACGTTTTAGAATTTACTGCATTAGCTAAACGTGTTGATGGTGCTGTTGCAGTCACTGAAGGTGAATTTAGCTCTATTGCTGATTTTAAAATCACATACGAGTAATTTTTTAAGGGAGGATTTTATTCCTCCCTATAAAAAGGTTCATTATGAAAAAAAATATTTATATATTAACCACCTTATTATTGAGCTCTATTAATTCTTATGCAATAGATTCTAATTTAGGACATGTACAAGATGGGCTTCGTGGTGAGGCGGTAATGCAAGGCTATATTGTTGCTGCCCCCTGCTCTATTGAAACAGATAGCCAGTATCAGTATATCAATTACGACTATATATCTAACTTTAGTATTAACGAAATAGAAGATAGAAAAATAACGCGTAAGCCATTTTATATAAAATTGAATAACTGTATTAGCGAATATGACAATAATAACCACAAAGGCATTAAAATTCGCTTCTTTGCACCACAGGATATATACAGTAATGCAATAAAGCTTTCAGGACCTAAGCCTGGTGTTGTTCTATATATTTACGATAGTAATGACAACTTATTAATGCCAAATAAACTTTATTCTATATCTAATAACTACATTTATTTTGATCATAAAAGTAAAGAAAGCTATTTGAAATATGAAACAGAATTAGGCACAAGTAATAATGAAATTACGCCTGGGGATTATTTTACCACTATTAAATTCAACGTTACTTACGATTAATAAATAAACACATAATTAATTCGATGAAAAAATCATGGTTAGACTTAATATTTATTCCTACATTATTGTGACGTCTTTTTTATCTTCTATTTCTTCAATAGCCTATGCTGTCGAATTTAATACGGATATGTTAGATACCGAAGACACACAGAATATCGATTTTAGCCAGTTTTCTCAGGCCGGATTTATTATGCCTGGCACTTACCATTTAACACTCAAAGTCAATAATGAGAGTATGGGAAGTGCACAAGATATCACAGTAATCGCACCGCAATCTCAAGAAAATAATTTATTCGATACGGTTTGTATTCCTTTCAATATTTTGGATCGCTTAGGATTAACGCCTGATGCAATCAAATTAGTTCAATATCGTGATAATGGAAAATGCTTGGATTTGTCCGCACTTGAGGGGGCAACGCTGAATGTTGATTTATCCACATTAACACTCTCAATTTTAATTCCACAAAGCTATTTAGAATACACTGATCCAAGTTGGGTTCCTCCTTCCCGTTGGGAGGAAGGTGTTAATGGCTTTTTATTAGATTACAACCTCACAGGTTCTTTAACGCGTAGAAACTCAGGCTCTCGAGAGTCATATATTTCAGCCAATGGAACAACAGGCCTTAATTTTGGTGCATGGCGCTTACGGGGTGATTACCAAGCCAATTACCGTAAATCCACGGGGAGCTTTGAGAACCAATATAGCGATGCTTCGTTTAGCCGCTTATTCGCATATCGTTCAATTAAATCAATAGCATCTATTTTAACGCTAGGTGAAAACTACTTTTACTCCGCTATTTTTGACTCTTGGCAGTACACCGGTATTTCTCTTGAAACCGATGAAAACATGATGCCGCCAAAGTTAACAGGTTATGCCCCTGAAATTATTGGTATTGCCCAGACTAATGCCACCGTTATTGTCAAAAGCCATAACCGTATTGTGTTAGAAACAACGGTGCCTGCGGGACCGTTTCGTATTCAAACTCTGGATAGCTCCATTCGTGGAACGCTCGATGTCACC
>NZ_JAMPQD010000034.1:0-45734 GCF_028482245.1 Providencia sp. PROV129 | reverse complement strand
GCTCTTTCTGAATAAGAAAGAACTACTTAGTAAAAAGGGCGTCTTATAGACGTCCTTTTTATACGTTGCAAAATTAAGAACCTATCTCATCAATCATTTCTAAATAATTATTGGTGAGATAGGCTCTGAAACAACGAATTAATAATTGCGTTGGTTCCTTTGCGCAGTTATATGAGATTTATTAAGGTTTTGCTCCGAAGATATGGTATATTTTACCGCTGCCACAAAAAGAACCTGGTTTTTCCTATTGGTGTGGCTGAAAATTTACTGAGCATGCTGAAAATCCTGCAAAATGGATAGCACTTGTGAAATGGAAAGTACTGACGAACGAATAGTACTTGCGAAATAGAATGTGGCTGCAATGGGCTGTATTTGCAGAACGAATAGCGCTAATTACCTCCATTAACAAGGCTAATTGTTTTAACTCGCGGGTGATGTTATTGATATCCCTATCAAATTTTGCAGGCTTAGTTTGTAGTAATTGAGGGATATGTTGGCATATTCTATTGGTTTGGCTTGATTGTTTTACCTTTGTAAGCAAACAGGCTTTGTACATACTTCATGGTAACAGGTTGAATTATGAGTGCGAATAGCGAAGCTCAAGGAAGTGGACGCAGTGCAGACATTTTCAAATGGGTGATTGTCTGTGCCCTATTAATAATTGCAATTGTTGGCAACTATTACTTCCGTCAATATAATCTCGCGCTGCGTGCTTTTGCAGTTGTGGCTGTGGTCGCTATTGCAGGTGCTGTCGCTTTATGGACAACAAAAGGTAAAGCAACACTGGCGTTTGCACGCGAAGCTCGTGTCGAGATGAGAAAAGTCATTTGGCCTACTCGCCAGGAAACATTACAAACTACTTTAATTGTTGCCGCAGTAACGGCTGTAATGTCATTAATACTGTGGGGATTAGATGGTATCCTGGTGCGTTTAGTTTCATTTATTACAAGCCTGAGGTTATTCTAAATGTCCGATTCACCTAAAAAGCGCTGGTATGTCATTCAGGCATTCTCTGGTTTTGAAGGTCGCGTAGCACAATCTTTACGTGAACATATCAAATTACATGCTATGGAAGATTCTTTTGGCGAAGTTATGGTTCCAACAGAAGAAGTTGTTGAAATCCGTAGCGGTCAGCGCCGTAAGAGTGAACGTAAATTCTTCCCAGGCTATGTCTTAGTCCAAATGGTCATGAATGATGACTCTTGGCACTTAGTACGTAGTGTACCTCGTGTAATGGGGTTCATTGGTGGGACTTCAGACCGTCCAGCACCAATTAGCGATAAAGAAGTTGATGCTATTATGAACCGCTTACAACAAGTTGGTGATAAACCACGTCCGAAAACATTGTTTGAACCAGGTGAAATGGTTCGCGTTAGCGAAGGTCCATTTGCTGACTTTAACGGTGTTGTTGAAGAAATCGACTATGAAAAGAGCCGCTTAAAAGTCTCTGTTTCTATTTTCGGTCGTGCAACTCCTGTCGAATTGGATTTTGGCCAAGTCGAAAAAGCCTAATCTAAACGACAAAACTGACTTGCAAAAGGCGTGAAATTTGACTACAATTTCGCGCCTTTTGTTTTTATGCTTTGCCAGTTTTGCTTCTTAATTGAGCTTATATTATAGGCAGGGCATGTTTAATGTAACGGGGAGCCTTACGAACGTTAAGGCGTTATCACCCATCTAGAGGAAATATCATGGCTAAGAAAGTTCAAGCCTACGTTAAGCTGCAAGTTGCAGCTGGTATGGCGAACCCAAGTCCACCAGTTGGTCCAGCTCTGGGTCAACAAGGTGTTAACATCATGGAATTCTGTAAAGCGTTCAACGCAAAAACAGACAGCCTGGAAAAAGGTTTACCAATTCCTGTTGTTATTACTGTTTACGCAGACCGTTCTTTCACTTTCGTTACCAAAACTCCACCTGCTGCAGTTCTGCTGAAAAAAGCAGCTGGCGTTAAGTCTGGTTCAGGCAAGCCTAACAAAGACAAAGTTGGTAAAGTGACCTCTGCTCAGATTCGCGAAATCGCTGAAACTAAAGCTGCGGACATGACTGGTGCTGATGTTGACGCAATGATGCGTTCAATCGAAGGTACTGCTCGTTCCATGGGCCTGGTTGTGGAGGACTAAGACAATGGCTAAACTGACTAAGCGCATGCGCAATATCCGTGAAAAAGTTGATGCTACTAAACAGTATGACATCGCTGAAGCCGTTGCACTGCTGAAAGAATTAGCGACTGCTAAATTCGTTGAAAGCGTTGACGTTGCTGTTAACCTGGGCATCGATGCTCGTAAATCTGACCAGAACGTTCGCGGTGCAACTGTACTGCCACACGGTACTGGCCGTTCAGTTCGCGTTGCTGTGTTCGCACAAGGCGCAAATGCTGAAGCTGCTAAAGCTGCTGGCGCTGAACTGGTTGGTATGGAAGATCTGGCTGATAAAATCAAAGCTGGCGAAATGGACTTTGACGTTGTTATTGCTTCTCCAGATGCAATGCGCGTTGTTGGCCAATTAGGTCAAGTTTTAGGCCCACGTGGTCTGATGCCAAACCCGAAAGTAGGTACTGTAACGCCTAACGTTGCTGAAGCGGTTAATAACGCTAAAGCAGGTCAGGTTCGCTACCGTAACGACAAAAACGGAATCATCCACACCACTATCGGTAAAGTTGATTTCGACGCTGACAAACTGAAAGAAAACTTAGAAGCACTGCTGATCGCGCTGAAAAAAGCAAAACCAGCTTCTGCTAAAGGTGTTTTCATCAAGAAAGTTAGCCTGTCTACCACTATGGGTGCAGGTGTTGCTGTTGACCAAGCAGGTCTGTCAGCGACAGTTTAATTGCTATAGCTTCGGCTAATGAGTAATTAGGCTTTACCTTTGCGTCGATTTTGTATAAAATTTGACGCCTTGAGTTTGTTGGGTATAGAAATGTATCCAACAAACCACAAATTTCGGTATGGAGTCTGGCCTTTCCAGACCCCGTCCAAGACCGCAGGTGTGCTATTTATAGTCACTTAATTTACCTGCGTAGACGGTGACAGAGATACCTAGAATTTTATTCTGGATTCTATTCTGCTCACCGTGTTTTAGCGCTCAAATACATGTTGTATTCGAGTGATGTGAGTCCCGGGGGTTTCCCGGTTAATCCAGGAGCAAGAAGCTAATGGCACTAAATCTTCAAGACAAACAAGCGATTGTTGCTGAAGTCAGCGAAGTAGCCAAAGGCGCGCTTTCTGCAGTTGTTGCTGATTCACGCGGCGTAACTGTAGCAAAAATGACTGAACTGCGTAAAGCAGGTCGCGAAGCTGGCGTTTATATCCGTGTTGTTCGTAACACACTGATTCGCCGTGCTGTTGAAGGTACTTCTTATGATGTACTGAAAGACGCGTTTGTTGGTCCAACCTTAATTGCTTTCTCTAACGAACACCCGGGCGCTGGCGCTCGTCTGTTCAAAGAGTTCGCGAAAGCGAATCCAGCATTTGAGATTAAAGCTGCGGCCTTTGAAGGTGAGTTAATCCAAGCGAAAGATATCGATCGTCTGGCAACTCTCCCAACTTACGATGAAGCAATCGCACGCCTGATGGCAACCATGAAAGAAGCCGCTGCCGGCAAATTGGTTCGTACTCTGGCTGCTCTGCGCGATCAGAAAGAAGCTGCATAAGCCCTTTCCTTCGTTGCTTTTTAACGTATAAACTATTTCTGAATTTTAGGAACACTTGTTATGTCTATCACTAAAGACCAAATCCTTGATGCAGTTGCAGAAATGTCTGTAATGGACGTTGTTGAACTGATTACTATGATGGAAGAAAAATTCGGCGTTTCTGCTGCTGCAGCTGTTGCTGTTGCTCCAGGTGCTGCTGCTGAAGCTGCTGAAGAAAAAACTGAATTCGACGTTGTTCTGTCTGCTATCGGCGGTAACAAAGTTGCAGTTATCAAAGCAGTTCGTGGCGCAACTGGTCTTGGCCTGAAAGAAGCTAAAGACATGGTAGAATCAGCTCCAGCGACTATCAAAGAAGGCGCAAGCAAAGACGAAGCTGAAACTCTGAAGAAAGCTCTTGAAGAAGCAGGCGCTTCTGTTGAACTTAAATAAGTTCAATTTCAAGAACGCAGCTTAATTTAATTAGGCTGACGGCTGGTGATTTTTTAATCACCAGCCTTTTTGCGCTGTAAAGCGTGATGGGTGTTAACAGCTTTTCACGCAGTTTTAATGTTAACAACAACCCTCCAATACTTCTTTCTATTGACGACTTAATATACTGTGTTCTTCGCTACGACCCGCTCGGGTAGCTCGGTAGCCAAAGCGCGCAATGAAATGATTTAAGAGTAATAGCAATGAGTATTAAGGAAAGTATTCATTTTCCATTTCTTATATAAAACGCGTTGCGGTTAAGACTCTTACTTTAAGAGCTAACCACTTGGGTCACTGATCAACGAGCTGAGGAAACCTATGGTTTACTCCTATACCGAGAAAAAACGTATTCGTAAGGACTTTGGTAAACGTCCACAAGTTTTGGACATACCTTACCTCCTTTCTATCCAACTTGACTCGTTCCAGAAGTTTATCGAGCAAGATCCAGATGGCCAGAATGGGCTGGAAGCAGCTTTCCGTTCTGTGTTTCCAATTCAGAGCTACAGCGGTAATGCTGAACTTCAATATGTCAGCTATCGTTTAGGCGAGCCTGTTTTTGATGTTAAAGAATGTCAAATTCGCGGTGTGACTTATTCTGCTCCTCTACGTGTTAAATTACGCCTGATCGTTTATGAGCGTGAAGCACCAGAAGGCACCGTTAAAGATATCAAAGAACAAGAAGTCTACATGGGTGAAATTCCACTCATGACTGAAAACGGAACTTTCGTTATCAACGGTACAGAGCGTGTTATCGTATCTCAGTTACACCGTAGTCCAGGTGTGTTCTTCGATAGCGATAAAGGTAAAACACACTCTTCAGGTAAAGTGCTCTATAACGCACGTATTATCCCTTACCGTGGTTCATGGCTTGATTTCGAATTTGACCCGAAAGATAACCTGTTTGTACGTATTGACCGTCGCCGTAAATTACCAGCGACCATTATTCTGCGTGCAATGGATTACAACACCGAAGAAATTTTAAACCTGTTCTTCGAAAAAACTGTATTCCAAATCCGCGATAACAAACTGATGATGACGCTGGTTCCTGAGCGTCTGCGTGGTGAGACTGCTTCTTTTGATATCGAAGCGAACGGTAAAGTCTATGTTGAAAAAGGCCGCCGTATCACTGCTCGTCATATTCGTCAGTTAGAAAAAGAAGAAGTTAGCAACATCGAAGTACCTGTTGAATATATCGCAGGTAAAGTTGTTGCAAGAGACTACATCGATGAAAGTACTGGTGAGCTGATTTGTGCAGCGAACATGGAACTTTCTTTAGACATGTTGGCACGTTTGAGCCAGTCTGGTCACAAAACAATCGAAACATTGTTTACCAATGACTTAGACCACGGTGCTTACATTTCTGAAACCGTTCGTGTCGACCCAACTAACGACCGTCTGAGTGCATTGGTAGAAATCTACCGCATGATGCGTCCTGGTGAGCCACCGACCCGTGAAGCAGCAGAAAACCTGTTCGAGAACCTGTTCTTCTCTGAAGATCGTTACGACTTGTCTGCTGTAGGTCGTATGAAGTTCAACCGTTCACTGAACCGTGATGAAATCGAAGGTTCAGGTATCCTGAGCGAAGAAGACATCATCGAGGTGATGCGTAAACTCATCGATATCCGTAACGGTAAAGGTGAAGTCGATGATATCGACCACTTAGGTAACCGTCGTATTCGTTCCGTTGGTGAGATGGCAGAGAACCAATTCCGTGTTGGTCTGGTTCGTGTTGAGCGTGCAGTGAAAGAGCGTCTTTCTCTGGGTGATCTTGATGCATTAATGCCACAGGATATGATTAACGCTAAGCCTATTTCAGCCGCAGTTAAAGAGTTCTTTGGTTCCAGCCAGCTGTCACAATTTATGGACCAGAACAATCCACTGTCTGAAATTACGCACAAACGTCGTATCTCTGCATTAGGCCCAGGTGGTCTGACTCGTGAGCGCGCGGGCTTCGAAGTACGTGACGTACATCCAACTCACTACGGTCGTGTATGTCCAATCGAAACGCCTGAAGGTCCAAACATCGGTCTGATCAACTCATTATCTGTTTATGCACAGACCAATGAGTACGGTTTCTTAGAAACCCCATACCGTTTAGTTCGTGATGGCTTAGTCACTGATGAAATCCACTATCTGTCTGCAATTGAGGAAGGTAACTTCATCATTGCTCAGGCGAACACCGTATTAGGTGAAGATGGTAGCTTTATCGAAGAGTTAGTCACTTGTCGTAACAAAGGTGAATCAAGCTTATTCAGCCGTGAACAGGTTGAATATATGGACGTTTCGACTCAACAGGTTGTTTCTGTTGGTGCGTCACTGATCCCATTCCTTGAACACGATGACGCCAACCGTGCATTGATGGGTGCGAACATGCAACGTCAAGCGGTTCCAACTTTACGTGCTGACAAACCATTAGTTGGTACAGGTATGGAACGTGCAGTAGCGGTTGACTCGGGTGTAACGGCTGTTGCAAGACGTGGTGGTTCAGTTCAGTACGTTGATGCGTCTCGTATCGTTATCAAAGTTAACGAAGATGAGATGTATCCAGGCGAAGCTGGAATCGATATTTATAACCTGACTAAATATACCCGTTCTAACCAGAACACCTGTATTAGCCAGATGCCTTGTGTATCTTTAGGTGAGCCAGTTGAGCGTGGTGACGTGTTAGCAGATGGTCCTTCAACAGACCTCGGCGAATTAGCACTGGGTCAAAACATGCGCGTGGCATTCATGCCATGGAATGGTTATAACTTCGAAGACTCCATCTTAGTTTCTGAGCGTGTTGTTCAAGAAGACCGTTTCACGACTATTCACATTCAGGAACTGTCTTGTGTGTCTCGTGACACCAAATTAGGGCCTGAAGAAATCACTGCGGATATTCCAAACGTCGGTGAAGCTGCGCTTTCTAAACTGGATGAATCTGGTATCGTTTATATCGGTGCAGAAGTGAAAGGCGGCGACATTCTGGTTGGTAAAGTAACACCGAAAGGTGAAACTCAGTTAACCCCAGAAGAGAAACTGCTGCGTGCTATCTTCGGTGAAAAAGCGTCAGACGTTAAAGACTCTTCTTTACGTGTCCCTAACGGTGTTTCTGGTACGGTTATTGACGTACAAGTATTTACCCGTGATGGTGTAGAGAAAGACAAACGTGCATTAGAGATCGAAGAAACTCAGTTACGTGATGCGAAGAAAGACTTAACAGAAGAGCTACGTATTTTCGAAGCTGGCCTGTTTGCCCGTATCCGTTCTGTACTGGTTAACGGCGGAATTGAAGCTGACAAACTGGACAAGCTGCCTCGCGATCGTTGGTTAGAGTTATCTTTAGCTGATGAAGAGAAGCAAAACCAGTTAGAACAATTAGCTGAACAGTACGACGAACTGAAATCTGAGTTCGAGAAAAAACTCGATGCAAAACGTCGTAAAATTACCCAAGGTGATGATCTGGCACCTGGCGTACTGAAAATTGTTAAGGTTTATCTGGCTGTTAAACGTCAGATTCAACCGGGTGATAAAATGGCGGGTCGCCATGGTAACAAAGGTGTTATCTCAAAAATCAACCCAGTTGAAGACATGCCTTACGATGAAAACGGTAACCCAGTTGACATCGTTCTGAACCCACTGGGCGTACCATCACGTATGAACATCGGTCAGATTTTGGAAACCCACTTGGGGATGGCAGCAAAAGGTATTGGTGAGAAAATCAATGCTATGCTTAAACAGCATGAAGAAGTTGCCAAACTGCGTGAATTTATCCAAAAAGCGTACGATTTAGGTGATGATCCACGCCAGAAAGTTGACTTGAACACTTTCTCTGACGAAGAAGTGATGCGTTTGGCTGAGAACCTGAAAAAAGGTATGCCAATTGCGACACCAGTGTTTGATGGTGCGAAAGAGAAAGAAATCAAAGAACTACTGAAACTGGGCGGTCTGCCAACTTCAGGTCAGATTACATTATTCGATGGTCGTACTGGCGAGCGTTTCGAGCGTCAAGTTACTGTCGGTTACATGTACATGCTGAAACTGAACCACTTGGTTGACGATAAGATGCACGCCCGTTCAACAGGTTCTTACAGCTTGGTTACTCAGCAACCGCTGGGTGGTAAAGCGCAGTTCGGTGGTCAGCGTTTCGGGGAGATGGAAGTGTGGGCACTGGAAGCATACGGTGCAGCCTATACTCTTCAAGAAATGCTTACAGTTAAATCGGATGACGTTAACGGCCGTACGAAGATGTATAAAAACATCGTCGATGGCAGCCATCAGATGGAACCTGGCATGCCGGAGTCTTTCAACGTATTGCTGAAAGAAATCCGTTCACTGGGTATCAACATCGAGCTGGAAGACGAGTAATTCGTTTTGTGCCGGAGGGTTCGCCTTCCGGCCTATGTAAGCACTGGGATTTGGGGAGAGTGTCTTTGAATACTCACCTGACAGGTCTAACTCCGACAGGAGCATTTTGTGAAAGACTTAATAAAGTTTCTGAAAGCGCAAACCAAGACCGAAGAGTTTGATGCTATCAAGATTGCTCTGGCATCACCTGATATGATCCGTTCATGGTCATTCGGTGAAGTGAAAAAGCCAGAAACGATTAACTACCGTACGTTCAAACCTGAGCGTGATGGTCTTTTCTGTGCGCGTATTTTCGGGCCAGTGAAAGACTACGAATGTCTGTGCGGTAAGTACAAACGTTTAAAACACCGCGGTGTGATTTGTGAGAAGTGTGGCGTTGAAGTTACACAGACCAAAGTCCGTCGTGAGCGCATGGGTCACATTGAACTTGCTTCTCCGACCGCACATATTTGGTTCTTAAAATCACTGCCATCTCGTATCGGTTTGCTGCTCGATATGCCACTGCGTGATATCGAACGTGTTCTGTACTTTGAATCATATGTTGTTGTTGAAGGCGGGATGACTAGCCTTGAGCGCGCACAGATTCTGACAGAAGAGCAATACTTAGATGCGCTGGAAGAATTCGGTGACGAATTTGATGCGAAAATGGGTGCGGAAGCTATCCAAGGCCTGCTGAAAAACCTCGATCTTGAGAACGAGTGTGAAACGCTGCGTGAAGAGTTAAACGAAACTAACTCTGAAACTAAGCGTAAAAAGCTGACCAAACGTATCAAACTGCTGGAAGCGTTCATTCAATCTGGTAACAAACCAGAGTGGATGATCTTAAACGTGCTGCCAGTATTACCACCGGATCTGCGTCCATTAGTTCCACTGGATGGTGGCCGTTTCGCAACATCAGATCTGAACGATCTGTATCGTCGCGTGATCAACCGTAATAACCGTCTGAAACGTCTTCTGGATCTGGCTGCGCCAGACATCATCGTACGTAACGAAAAACGTATGTTGCAAGAAGCGGTTGATGCGCTGTTAGATAACGGTCGTCGTGGTCGTGCTATCACAGGTTCTAACAAACGTCCTCTGAAATCTTTGGCTGATATGATCAAAGGTAAACAAGGTCGTTTCCGTCAGAACTTACTTGGTAAGCGTGTTGACTACTCAGGTCGTTCTGTTATCACCGTAGGTCCATACCTGCGTCTGCATCAGTGCGGTCTGCCGAAGAAAATGGCTCTTGAGTTATTCAAACCATTTATCTATGGCAAATTAGAATTACGTGGTCTGGCAACAACCATCAAAGCTGCGAAGAAAATGGTTGAGCGCGAAGAAGCGGTTGTTTGGGATATCTTGGATGAAGTTATCCGCGAACACCCAGTCATGCTGAACCGTGCACCAACACTTCACCGTCTGGGTATCCAAGCGTTCGAACCAATTCTGATCGAAGGTAAAGCTATCCAATTGCACCCACTCGTTTGTGCGGCATACAACGCCGACTTCGATGGAGACCAAATGGCGGTACACGTTCCTCTGACTCTGGAAGCTCAGTTAGAAGCACGTGCGTTGATGATGTCAACCAACAACATCCTGTCACCTGCAAGTGGTGAGCCTATCATCGTTCCTTCTCAGGACGTTGTATTGGGTCTCTACTACATGACTCGTGACTGTGTAAACGCGAAAGGCGAGGGCATGGTATTAGCCGGTCCTAAAGAAGCTGAGCGTGTTTACCGTTCAGGTCATGCTTCACTGCATGCCCGCGTTAAAGTCCGTATCACTGAAGAAGTGAAAGATTCGGAAGGTAACATCACTATCAACACGGGGTTAGTTGATACCACGGTTGGTCGTGCAATTTTGTGGATGATCGTACCAAAAGGTCTGCCTTACGCGTTGGTTAACCAAGCGTTAGGTAAGAAAGCGATCTCTAAAATGCTGAACACCTGTTACCGTGTTCTGGGCCTGAAGCCTACGGTTATTTTTGCTGACCAAATCATGTATACCGGATTTGCCTATGCGGCACGTTCAGGTGCATCAGTTGGTATCGACGATATGGTTATTCCAGAGAAAAAAGCTGGGATTATCGCCGAAGCAGAAGCTGAAGTGGCAGAAATTCAGGAACAGTTCCAGTCTGGTCTGGTTACAGCAGGCGAACGTTACAACAAAGTTATCGATATCTGGGCAGCGGCAAACGAACGTGTTGCTAAAGCGATGATGGAAAACTTGTCAACTGAATCCGTTATCAACCGTGATGGCGTCGAAGAACAACAAGTTTCTTTCAACAGTATCTTTATGATGGCCGACTCTGGTGCTCGTGGTTCCGCCGCTCAGATCCGTCAGTTAGCGGGTATGCGTGGTCTGATGGCTAAGCCAGATGGCTCCATCATCGAAACACCAATCACGGCAAACTTCCGTGAAGGTCTTAACGTTCTCCAGTACTTTATTTCGACGCACGGTGCGCGTAAAGGTCTTGCCGATACCGCATTGAAAACAGCGAACTCTGGTTATCTGACTCGTCGTTTAGTCGACGTTGCACAGGACTTGGTTGTGACTGAAGACGACTGTGGAACTCACGAAGGTATCCTGATGACTCCGGTTATCGAGGGTGGCGACGTTAAAGAGCCACTGCGTGAGCGTGTACTGGGTCGTGTGACTGCTGAAGATATCCTGATCCCAGGTACAGCGGACATTCTGGTTCCACGTAACACCCTGCTTCATGAAAAACTGTGTGACCTGTTAGAAGCTAACTCTGTCGACAGCGTGAAAGTACGTTCTGTTGTAAGTTGTGAAACAGACTTTGGTGTGTGTGCACACTGTTATGGTCGTGACCTTGCTCGTGGTCATATCATTAACAAAGGTGAAGCTATCGGTGTTATCGCGGCACAGTCAATCGGTGAGCCAGGTACACAGTTAACGATGCGTACGTTCCACATTGGTGGTGCGGCATCTCGTGCTGCAGCTGAATCTAGCATCCAAGTCCGTAACACAGGTACTCTGAAACTGGTTAACGCGAAATTCGTTACGAACTCAGAAGGCAAACTGGTTATTACTTCGCGTAATACTGAGCTGCGTCTGATTGACGAATTCGGTCGTACGAAAGAAAGCTACAAAGTACCTTACGGTGCACACCTGTCTAAAGGTGATGGCGCTGCGGTAACGGGCGGCGAGACTGTTGCGAACTGGGATCCACATACCATGCCAGTCGTCAGTGAAGTTTCTGGTTTCATTAGCTTCTCTGACATGCTTGATGGTCAAACAATGACGCGTCAGACTGATGAATTAACGGGTCTGTCTTCAATCGTTGTTCTGGATACTGCGGAACGTACCAGTGGTGGTAAAGACCTGCGTCCTGCTCTGCGTGTTATTGACGCAAATGGTAACGATGTTCTTATCCCTAACACGGACATGCCAACTCAGTACTTCTTACCAGGTAAAGCAATTGTTCAGTTAGACGATGGCGTTGCTATCAATGCGGGTGATACTTTAGCGCGTATTCCACAAGAATCTGTGGGTACTAAAGATATCACGGGTGGTCTGCCACGCGTAGCTGACTTGTTCGAAGCACGTCGTCCGAAAGAGCCTGCAATCTTGGCTGAAATCAGCGGTATTATCTCGTTTGGTAAAGAAACCAAAGGTAAACGTCGTCTGGTTATCACCCCATTAGATGGTAGCGATCCGTACGAAGAGATGATCCCTAAATGGCGTCAGCTTAACGTGTTCGAAGGTGAGATTGTTGAACGCGGTGACGTTGTTTCTGATGGTCCAGAATCTCCACATGATATTCTGCGTCTGCGTGGTGTCCATGCTGTTACGCGTTATATCACGAATGAGGTTCAGGAAGTTTACCGCTTACAAGGCGTTAAGATAAACGATAAACACATCGAAGTTATCGTTCGTCAGATGCTGCGTAAAGTCACCATCGCGGATGCAGGAAGTTCTGAATTCCTTGAAGGTGAACAAGTCGAGTACTCACGTGTTAAAGTTTCTAACCGTAAATTGGAAGTGGAAGGCAAAATTCCAGCCAATTACGCACGCGACCTGTTGGGTATCACTAAAGCATCTCTGGCAACAGAGTCCTTTATCTCAGCAGCATCGTTCCAAGAAACAACACGCGTACTGACAGAAGCAGCCGTTGCAGGTAAACGCGATGAACTGCGTGGTCTGAAAGAAAACGTTATTGTTGGACGTCTGATCCCAGCAGGTACTGGTTTTGCGTATCACCAAGACCGTATCCGTCGCCGTCATCTGAACGACGTTGTGGAAGCGCCACAAGTTAGCGCAGATGAAGCAACAGCGAACTTAGCTGAACTGTTAAATGCAGGTTTCACGAGTGACAACCAGAATTAATTTCTGATTTCCAAGTGTTTCTTGATAAAAACTGGTGTCGTAAGGCACCAGTTTTTTTATACCTAACAGATGATAAAAACGCCTATTTATTACTAAGCAATGATATTGGAACGGTGACTTTTCGACTTTCTTGCTTATCCTCCCAGCTTTTTATATCAAACATCCATAAATGATCGACTGTCATTTCATAAAAGCGTGAATGGCCATTACTACGTAATGCATTTAAGTTTACCTGAGTGAAAGAGGGCGATATTTCATCAAAAGGTGATTGGGTATAAAATTCTTCAAGGGCTTCTTCACATTCCGCATCCGTGAGCTCTCGTGCTTTCCCTGTAAATTGCATTCCATCTAGACCTGATTTTAGCATTTCAGGTAATGAGTGATTAAATAATGAGCCACTGATCTTTTCATTTTGTTGGATATTCTTAGAGTGCTTTGCTTGTCGAGATGAAAACCAAATAAAGCGTAGTGGGTTTAATTTGACGCAATGTTCGACGGTTGATGCCCAAGGTAATTGATCATTACCTTGTGTAGCCAGTGTTAAAAAGCGGGTATTTTGCAGTAGTAATAAACTGCGTGTTTTTAAATTCATATAGGGTCCTTTAATCAAAATTGTAGGTTTATTAGAAATAACTATGCGGTTTTCGATGCAGTTATAAGTAGGGCGTGGGGACATTGTAGGTAGTCCAAATATAGCTCTGTAGTTTCAGAATGGTCGGCAATTATGTTTCCATATTGAAGATAGCTGAATCCAGCCTGTAAAATAGTATTACCTAAAGTGTTATAGGAATAATAGTAAGTTTGTATTGTTTCATTATACGGAGGGAGGTAAATATTAAAATGAATGGATCTTTCATATTTTCTTGGTTGCTTTTCAATTAACCGAAAACCATAATTATAATAATATTCGTTATTTCCAGAAAAATCAGGGTTAATTGTTAATATCGTGAAGTGACCATTTGGTTTCAATACACAATAAATTGACTGCACAATAGAATGTATGTCATTCGTATGCTGGCAATAAGGAAAAACATAAATGGCAAGAGCTAAATCAAAATATTCAAAATAATTATCAAGATTAGAGGTGTAAATAATATTTGAATTATTCAGTTTTGCATTTTTTCTCGCCAAATTGAGCATATTGGATGAAATATCCAACCCAACTATATTTTTTGCTCCTTCTTTCTCTAACCAGTGTGATATAAACCCTGCACCGCATTCATAATCTAAAATAGCCAGTGTTTCTAGCTTATCTATATATGGTTTTATCGTAGGAATATCGATATGCATACGAAAGGGCCACTGAAAGGCATGACTGTAAATTTCAGTAAGTTGATCAAATTTTTTCATGTTACTTTAAATTATTTATTAAGTTGAATTAATCGTTTATTTTTATATTTATCATAATTTTTTAATTGGATATTTTTACTGGTTATTTGTTTTCTCTCACATGAGTTTTGAAAAAAATTTGAAATAATATAATGTTGGTAAATTTATATGTAAATATTGAGTTTTATTAGATGTTGTTAATTTTTATAGGATGATGATAAATAAAAAATAGTGATAATAAATGACCTCGATATCAATTAGAGGGAATAATAAGGGGATTAATTATTTTTTATTTTAAATTTTAAAGGAATATTAAATGGATAAAGATATTATAAATAATCAGAGTGATAATGAAAAAATGAACTTGTCTACCCAACAAGGGAATTTTTCGAATAATTTTGCCGCTATTAATACTTCCCAGATTGTCACTGGAAGTGGTTCTATTGCATTGGATTTAGTCGTTATTATTGATACCAGTGGTTCAATGTCAGATGAGTCAAATGACCTGAGTCAGCAAATTGATGCGGCTATCGAAAAAGCAGCTGCGAATTGTCCTTCTCAGTTAAGAGCCACTTTTTTAGGTATCCAAGGGACATGGGATAACACAAAATTTGACCAATCAGTGAGTGACTATTTAACTGCTTTAGGCGTTAATCAAAGTAGTTTACAGGCAAGGCAGCCTTTTAAAGAAGCTGATGGTATTGACCATGCAGGTAATAAAGAAGATTTGTGTCGCGCGGTGATTGATGTCAGTAACTATTTTGATTGGCGTGATAATGCACGTAGAGCGATTTTTGTCTTGGGGGATGAAGGCTTAGAAGGCGGCGGAGGGACGTTAACGAGCGCGGCGGTATTGAAAAATAACGAGGCTATTGCCGTTGCACAAAATGCCCATGTAAAAGTATATACTTATCAAGGCACACCAAATGATGATCCATCCAATATTGACCGTTTCCCAACCTTGAGTGACCGAGACAAAGTCACGAAAGAGTATGAGCGTTTAGCAGTACAAACGGGGGGACGTGCGTATATTTATACTACTGGAATAGCAAATTTTTCGTTGGTTCTGCAAGAGATTTTATGTGATAGCTTAACGCCTCCGAGTCGCCCAGATACAGAGAAGTCTAGCTGTGCAACGGTTTGTGAACAGCTCCCTTTAATTATCGCGACAGTTAATACATTGGCTGAAATTATCAATAAAACGATAGATGCTTGTTGTCCAGGAGGATCCGAGAAGCACCATGATGTGGTTAAGGCTTGCCAATGTGATCATTGATTTTTAAGCAAAAAAGAGGGAGTTTCTCCCTCTTTTCTATTTTGTGACTCATAGTCATACAGACTAATAGAAGATACCAATGATTGCACAGTGTGCAACAAAACCGACCATCAGCGGTACCGCCGTTCGTTTCACCACATCGAAAGGCTGTAGTTTTGCTCCACTGGATACGGCAATGATCACGCCTGCTACTGGGGACATACCACGACCCATATGGGAAGCTTGTTGCATCGGTAGGATCATCGAGATCGGGTTCACGCCCATGCTGTGTGCGATTTGCGGAATTAACTCCACAAACGCTAAGAATGGCGCATTACCTGAGCCCATGATAATTGCGGCAGCAAGTGTCACTAGGGCAAAGACGATCGCCATAGCAAATGGCGGTAAGCCGACTGATTCCGCCCCTAAAATCAGTTGGTCAATCGCACCACTGACTTTGATACCGTGAGCAAATACCCCAGCTGCAACGAGTAAGCCAACAACGTTACTAAAAGCATGCCCCATTCCGTTAAGGAACGTCTGAAAGCCATTACATACCAATTTAAAATTACGTACTCTTAGGGTTTCAATCACCATACAAATTGCCATCGCAATCAATACAATGGTCACCACATCTAAGTGAATACCTGCAAAGAATAGATTGGATGTACCGACCGCCATCACGATTGGTAGCATAGGAAGAAATGCATAGTATCCTGGAACGGATTTTTTGCTTTCAGCTTTCTCATTGGATTGAACGGCTTTACCGATTTCAGGCACAAAGCCTTGTTTACGGTCACAATGACGTTGCCAGAAAATATGTGTAATACCTACCACCAGCACCGTAGCTAATGCCGCAGGGCCTTGGTAGTAAAGGACATATTCAACGACAGACATATCAACGGCTTTTGCGCCACGAATCGCATCGATGGCGGTTGGTGTGTATGCAACACCGAGGGAGGTTGCAATAACCCCAGCCGCGGATGCAGGGGATAAACCCAAGCCAATCATTATCGGGAACATGGTTCCCATCAGTAATACAGCAAGACCAGTTGCTGACGGGATTGCCAGTTGTAGGATACTTGCCAATAAGAAAGAGAAAAACAGCAACACATATGGCGAACGCATGTTTTTCAGTGGCTTAGTGGCAACACGAACAACGGCTTCATTTGCACCGATATGGTCCATATACTGTGCAAAGCCCATCAAAGCCATGATCATCAAACCAAGATCTGCCGCACGACTACTGAAAAGGTCACGCATTACTTCAAATGGATCGAGCCAGGTTATCCCTGTTGTTGCGACGTTTTTAGGTAGGATTGGCCCCCAACCCAGTGCCATGGTGAAGATCATCAGTGCTAAACCCGCGATGAGTAACACAGGTTCTGCTTTGTAGCCCTTCAAAATAAACCGCGCAACCAAAACAACGATAATCAGAACCGTTAGAATTGGGATCATGCTTTCGCTCCTGGTTTGAAGCGTTCAGCCGTAATTTGGACCACTTGTTTCAGAACATCGCTTGCTGCGTACAGAGATTTTACTGGGAGGTATTCATAGATTGAATGGAAGTTATGAGCGCCAGTAAAAATATTCGGGCAAGGTAAGCCATTTTGCGACAATGCCGCACCATCATAACCCCCACGCATTGGAATAACTTTCGGTGTAATTCCGCAAGCTTGGTAAGCATCAACAGCAATATCAATCGGATAGCTGTTATCACCTTGCAGGCTGTTATACACATTTGAATAGCGGTCGGCTAATTTGCAAACGACGCTTTCTTTGCCCCACAGGTCTTCACAGTTTTCAGCCAGTTTTTTCAAGAAAGCCATACGTGCACGGTAGCCTTCTTCAGTAAAATCGCGAACGTCCATTTTTAATACAGTACGCGCGCTGTTTCCTGACATTTGTTTAACCCAGTAGTAGCCTTCACGCCCTTCGGTATATTCGGGTGCTTCACCCCCAGGTAACATGGCAATAAATTTTTGTGCCATCAGTAATGAGTTGATTAATTTACCTTTTGCAGACATTGGGTGGGCAGATTTACCTGTAAAGATAATTTCTGCATCCCCTGCGTTCCAGTTTTCATACACTAACTCACCAATACCACAGCAGTCGAGAGTATAGGCAAAGTCTGCACCAAACTCTTTAACATCAAACACTTTTGCACCGCGCAGGCCTTGTTCTTCATCAGGTACAAAACCAACTTTGATGGTTCCGTGTTTTACGTCAGGGTTTTGTTTGAAGTACTGCAGCATATCCATGATAGATGCGATAGCCGCTTTATCATCAGCACCTAATAAGCTGGTTCCATCGGTGACAATGATGTCATCGCCAATGTAATTGACTAGCTCAGGGAAGTCGCTCTTACGTAAGTAAATATTCAGTTCTTTGTTCATACACAAGTCTTCGCCGGTATAAGGCAATATTTGTGCTTTAGTATCATTAGTTTGTTCTGCACTTGTGTCTAAGTGCCCAAAAAATGCGACAGTTGGGACGTCGTAATCAAGGTTAGAGGGCAGTGTGGCGGTGACAATGGCAGTGTCACGCAGTTTAATATCTTCAACGCCCAGAGCCTCTAGCTCCTGAACCAGTTGTTTCGCAAGTACACGTTGCCCTTCTGAGGATGGCATAATTCCTGCCGCGCCCTTTTCCCTATCAGTGGTGGTGTTAATTTTGGTGTAAGAAATAAACCGCTCAACAATATTCATTCTTTTAATTCCCCAGTATCTTATAGAATGCGTTTTACATTAGTTATATCTGTGACTGTAATTTCATTTCACAGTATTATTCTTGTATCACAACTAAAGATATTTTGAATATCAGACCTGTTGAATTTTTCTAAGAAATGCTAGTGAGAATATAAAATTGATAATTAATAGTGGCATTATTCGTATAATGAATTAAAATGAGCGACTTTATTCCTACCTTATTTTTCCTAACTTTGCATTGTTAAATTATTGATATTGATACGTGATAATATTCTTTCATAATGTATATTTTATTTAACACCTAGTATTAAACTCGCTCTATCTTAAATTTAATTAATATATATTTTTGTTAGGTAATTAAAAGATAATTTATTCTAAAAATAAAAACAATTTTAATTTAACAACATTAATAGAAAAGTAGATGGAATGAATGCTTAAAATCATATTTTGACATTTTATTTCTTTATCTTTCATTTAGATAATTGAATAAATTTTATAATGCCCATTATATTGGTTGATTTTTATAGGGTAGTGATAAAAATTTTTCTTTGTATTGTTTCACATTGCCTCTATCCACCCCTTGTTTGAAAGTAAATGAAAACTTGCTGTCGACTGTTTAACTACCACTTGCTATGTAATTTCAAAGCAAAATTCCACTTTTGTGCTCAGTATCTCTGAATTATTTGTTTTCATTAAAAATCAGTTGATTATGGTTATTTTTCCTAAGTTGTTATCATCTTTTTACAGCGAGGTAATCGACTTATTTTCGATGAATTGCTTACTTTTTGTGATCTCTACTTGAATTTTGGTATTTTCGATCACTTACTTTTTGATCTTATGTAAAAGTATAAATAATATGTATTAACCAAAAACGAAAGAAAACGTAAACAAAAAGAGGATGAAGCAATGACTGTTTCGCGAAGAACCTTTATAAAAGGATTAGCAGCCAGCGGTGCAGCAATATCGGTTTCTAGTCCCATTTTAGCCAATGAAGGAAAACCTTCAAACGGTACACCTTATCGGCCTGATAATGCGCCTAATTTATTGATAGTATTTCCTGATGAAATGCGTGCCCATGCGCTACAATTTATGGGAGAAGATCCGTCAATTACGCCTAATTTAAATAAGTTTGCCAAACAGGCGAAAGTCATGACGCAAATGGCGTCAAATTACCCATTATGTTCTCCATTCCGTGGCATGTTTATGACAGGACAATATCCTGTTCGTAATGGTATCACTGGCAATGCACATGATTATGGCGGAAAGGTAGGGATTGATTTATCGCCTTATGCTAATTGTTGGTCTGATGTATTAAAATCACTAGATTACAGCACAGGTTATATTGGTAAATGGCATTTAGATGCGCCATACGCCCCTTTTATTGAAAGTTATAACAACCCGATGGAAGGGCGTTATTGGAATGAATGGGCAGCGCCAAATCGCCGCCATGGCTTTGATTTTTGGTACTCCTATGGGACATATGACCTGCATATGAAGCCAATGTATTGGGCCAACGATACGCCACGTGAAAAACCTGTTTATGTCGACCAATGGGGACCAGAACATGAAGCGGATATGGCCATAAAATTCTTACAGAATAAAAATGGGCAATATCGTGACAATACAAAGCCATTTGCGCTGGTTGTTTCAATGAACCCCCCACATTCACCGTATGACCAAGTTCCACAAAAATATCTCGATGTCTATAAAGGAAAAACATCACAAGAGTTAAATACTCGGCAGAATGTTAAATGGGATACGGAATACCAAGAAGGTTACGGCCCTCAATATTTTAAAGAATATCTGGCCATGGTAAACGGCGTCGATGAACAATTTGGTCGTATTGTTGATGAGCTTGAAAAACAAGGGCTTGCAGATAATACACTAGTCGTTTTCTTTTCGGATCATGGGAGTTGTCTTGGTGCAAATGGCCAACCGACGAAAAATAACCCATATGAAGAATCGATGCGTGTTCCGATGATGTTCCGCTTGCCAGGTAAAATTAAACCGGGGCAAGATGATGCATTAATGTCAGCGCCAGATATCTACCCAACTATTCTAGGTTTATTAGGGTTAGAGCAGTGGATCCCTGGCTCAGTTGAAGGCAGTAACTTAGCTGAGCGTGTCGTTACTGGTGAAGGTGAAGTCGCCAATTCTCAACTTTATTTATTTATTCCTTATGGTGAACCTTCGTTTGGTAAACGTGGCGTAAGAACGAAAACACATACATTGGTTATTGACCGCCAAGATGGACAACCTTTGAAATATACGCTTTATGATAATGTAAACGACCCTTATCAAATGAAAAATGTGGCAGACGAAAACAAGCCAATTATTGATGAATTAATTAAAGATGAGCTCATACCATGGTTAGAAAAAACGGGTGATTCTTGGAGACCAACAGAATTCATTACAGCAACAACAAATAAATTAAATAAAAAAGTTTCAGCTTGTGAAGTTAAATAAATCATTTTTTGCCACCTAATAAACTAGGTGGCATTAATTTAAAAAAATGAAAATATTATTCTCTAATAAAACAGGGAATCACTATCCTCGTGCTTAAATAGTACACAGCTTTGGAATAAAGATAATGAAAAAATTAATTATTGCTAGTGCAGTATTACTTTCAATTTCATCACAATATGCTCTTGCAAATAACTATAAAACAACAATTGAGTATCGCCATCAATATTTAGATGCATCAGGAAAAAGTGGAGATAGAATTAAGGCTTTTTTGGATACAGGGAAAAATATTGGATTTGAACTAGATGCTCGTTATGGGAATAAAGATGGTGCCTATGATGCAATGAAAATTGATGGCTCCGAATTCTCAGCATTTTATTATAAAAAATTGAACCCAAATTTAGTGGGACTAGTTGGTGCTTCTCTTGATTTTGATAAATTAGGTCTAGTGTATGTTCCTTATGTTCGTTTAAATTATACATTCGATAATGGCATTCGTTTGCAAGGCCGTTATAAATGGAAAGTATGGGATTATGGCCAAGCAGGGGAGAATGGCAGTAATTATCACTCTAAGATCCAAGAGTTTGATAGTTGGATCGGCTACAAATGGGGTAATTTAGATTTACAATATCAGTTAGATTTAATGTGGGAAATGGCTGACAACGCTCAACCTCTTTATAATGATAAGAAATTCGATTATCAACACAATGTTCGTCTTCGTTATGATATCAAAGCTGATGATGGTGCTTTGTGGCGCCCATTTGTTGAAGTGGGTAATGTAAAAGAAAATAGATTTTCAAGTGACCGACAAACACGTTTCCGTGTGGGTATTCAATATACCTGGTGATATCACTTTCTATTAAATAGCTATATGCCCACGAGTGATCGTGGGTTTTTTTATTGCTGGATATGTAAATAAAAGTGGAAGAATGATACGAAAAACAGTAAGAAAAATGGCCAATAAATTGGCCAAAAATAAATTAATGAAATGACAACTTGAGCAATGGTAAATTGGGTTGTAATAAATTAAATTTTGAGTTGAATAACTTCACTTGCTGCTAATAAATAGGCTCCAGCGCCATAATCCATATTATGGTCATACTGGACATCTCGTGGGTTGAATGCTGGAAGCTGCACCCAACCTAACATCCCATTGGGATGAATACAGCTTTGTAGTGCGCCCCATGATTTTTCGAGCAAAGGCAGGTAGTGTGTTTCTTCCAGTAAACCTTGGTTTAAGCCCCACGCTAAGCCATAGCAAAATAACGCAGTGGCACTACTTTCGGGAGCTGGAAAGCTTTGGGGATCCAGCAAACTGGTACGCCAGAAACCATCTTCTTGTTGGTATTGAATGACAGTTTCTATTAGCTGAGTAAATAAATCCACATACTGCTGACGAGCAGGAAAATCATCAGGTAAAGATTGTAAGATGCGCGGGATAGAAGCTATAACCCAGCCAATACCTCGACTCCAAAATACTTTTTCACCATTTTTTTCACGCAACTCACCACCTTTGCCATCAGGAATATAGCGATAATCACGATAAATTAAGCCAGTTTCAGGATCTCGTAAATGTTCTATCGCATCCCAATAAGCAGTATGCATATAATCTAAATAACGGCTGTCACTTGTATGTGCAGATAATGCTGCAAAAGCGGGAGGAGCCATGAAAAGAGCGTCACACCACCACCAGTCCTCTCGACCTGGTTTTGGCTCAACTAACATAAGGTTGAATGCGTTAATAGTGGGCTCAAGGACTTCTGGATGATCAAATTGTGAGCTTACGGCTAAATAGGCTTGGGTACAGACATGGTCATCGGCAAATCGCGGGTTAGGTCCTGTACGAAATCCTGTATGTAATGTGTAATCCAATACACCAGCGAGATATTCGTTATCCTGTGTTGCTTGCCATGCAGCAGCAACACAAGACCACAGAACACCACGTTCCCAGTCCGTATCTTTAATAAAACGGGTTTTGCCACTACGACGAAGCACACTGCGTACTTGGTTTTTTGATTGATAACGGTAAACCCGTTTCATATCGTCTAAAACTGTATTACGTTGTAATGGTTTTGGTAATGATGATTGTTCCATTCTTTTCTCCAGATGGGTTAGCGAGCTAACCAGCCACCATCAACCGCAATGGTATAACCATTAATATAGTCACTTGCTTTGGAGGCTAAAAAGATGGCAGGTCCTGCCAAATCCTCTGGTGTTCCCCAACGGCCTGCTGGAATACGTTCTAAGATAGCTGCGTTGCGATCTGCATCAGCGCGCAGTGCCGCCGTGTTGTCTGTTGCCATGTAACCTGGGGCAATTGCATTCACATTGATATTGTATTGGGAAAGTTCAGTGGCAAGTGCTCGAGTGAGCCCCATGACAGCTGACTTACTTGCCGTGTATGATGGAACTCGAATACCACCTTGGAACGAGAGCATTGACGCAATGTTAATAATTTTCCCGCCATTACCTTGTTTCACGAATTGGCGCGCAACGCGTTGAGATAAAAAGAATAAGGTTTTTTGATTAATATTAATCACATCGTCCCAATCTTTTTCACTAAACTCTAATAAGTCTTCACGGCGAATAATACCCGCATTATTGACAAGGATATCAACATGGCCCATGGCGGATACTGCATCATCAACCAAAGTTTGTAACCCATCTTGTTCCATTAAATTCATGATAATATAGTGAAATTTACGGCCTAAAGCTTCAACTTGAGCACGTGTTTCAGGGGCATCTTGGATACCAACCCCGACAATATCCGCGCCTGCTTGGGCTAAACCAATTGCCATCCCTTGACCTAAACCGGTATTACATCCAGTGACAATCGCAACTTTTCCTGTTAAATCAAATAAGTTCATCTGTGCCTCACTTACGATGTGACAGTACTGCCACATCGTTTTTTATTATGTTAAAAAGATAAAAGGGTTATTTCAGATCTTTCATCGCGACATGGTCCATATCGTGGAATACCTGGTTTTCCCCAACCATTCCCCATATAAATGTATAAGCCGCAGTTCCCACGCCTGAGTGAATAGACCAGCTTGGACTAATGACCGCTTGTTCATTACGAACAACAATGTGACGTGTTTCGGAAGGCTCACCCATATAATGGAAAACAACATTGTCTTCTTTCATGTTGAAATACAGATACACTTCCATACGGCGCTCATGGGTATGGCATGGCATGGTATTCCATAAACTGCCAGGCTCTAGAACTGTCATACCCATTGATAATTGGCAGGTTGGTAAAATAGATGGGTGTAAGAATTTATAAATGGTTCGAACGTTACAATTTTCAACATTACCCAATTTTTCTGGTGAAGCTTGTTCGATAGTAATTTTGCGTGTTGGATAGGTATGGTGTGCAGGAGCACTGTTGATGTAAAAACGTGCAGGGGTAATGGCATCGTTACTGATAAACTCGACAGATTTAGCACCCATACCAATATAAATAGCTTCTTTTGGTGCGATATCATAAGTTTCGCCATCAACGATAACTTGACCTGCCCCCCCAATATTAATTGCACCTAGTTCACGACGCTCAAGAAAGAACTCAACGCCTAATGCTTTTCCTGCCATAAGAGCGAGTGGCTTTTGTGTTGGAACAATGCCGCCCACAATAATGCGATCGATATGGCTATAAGTGAGATTCATTTCCCCTTCACGGAACAAGTTCTCGATCAGGAACTGTTTGCGTAAGCCTTCAGTATCAAGTGTTTTTGCATGCTCACTGTGAATTGGTTGACGAATTTCCATTATAAATACCTCATGATTTACTGATAGGTAACCAACCTTAATGGTCGGTATCCCCGAATACAGAGTGAACGTGTTCACCTCTGATGAATGTGTCTGTTAGATAAAAATTATTATCAACAACGGCAAAATTAGCTTGAGCCCCAACTCGGATGTAGCCAAATTGGTCATCAATTCCAAGGTATTGAGCGGGGACCGATGTGGCCATTTGTACAGCTTCCCACTCAGGAACATGAGCGAGTTGCACCATATTGCGCAGTGCGTTATCAAGGCTGCACGTACTACCAGCAAGAGAACCATCTGCAGTGCGAGCTTGCCCTTGGGTGACTTTCACCGTCTGTGCCCCTAGGGCATAATCACCATCTGGTAGCCCTCCAGCTCGCATGCAATCCGTGATTAACGCTAGCTGTTGGTAACCTTTCATTCGATAAGCCAACTGCATCATGACAGGGTGAACATGAATGCCATCGGCAATCAGTTCCGCAAGGACATCGTGGTACAACACTGCGCCACAACAACCAGGCTCTCTATGATGTAAACCCGTCATGCCGTTATAAAGATGCACGCCACAATCTGCACCATGTGAAAATGCGAGACTGGTTTGTATGAAATCAGCGGCAGTATGTGCAACACTAGTCTTAATACCGTGTTGTACTAACCAATCAATAGCCTCAATGGCGCCTTCTGCTTCAGGTGCAACAGCAACACGCAAAAGTGTGTGATTGGCACATTGCACAAGGTCTTCCAACTCATGAATAGTTGGTGCTTTCAAGTATTTAACAGGGTGTGAGCCCCGATGACGCTCAGTGAAGTAAGGGCCTTCTAAAAAACTACCCACTAATTGGGCGCCTGATGTTTGCGGCTTGGTGATAAATTCACACACTTGGATTAGTGCGCGTTTGATATCATCCATGGGGGCGGTGACGGTCGTTCCCACCCAAGCCACAACACCTGTTTTGACTAATGCATCAGCAATGGTTTGCAACCCTTGTTGGCTTGCATCCATGACGTCTGCACCAGCACGGCCATGAATATGGATATCAACAAATCCTGGTAGTAAGGAGCGGCCTTCAAGACGAATGACTGGGCAGTGTTCGGGGGCGGTATCCGTAATTTCCTGTATAATACCGTTACACACTCGAACATATTGCTGATAGCGAATTCCCTCTGGAGTAAAGGTGCGATCCGCTAAAATGGCATATTGCTGTTTCATAGGCCATCTTCTTCAAATTCAGGTGCTGATATCATAGCCAGTTGCTGACGTAGGTCTTGAATACTGCTAGTGCCAATATTGTGTAAGATAGACAGAAGTTCTTTTGTATCAACGCCTTCACGCTCTAATGCCGCATTGACGATCATCGGCAGATTAACGCCAGCTAAAACTTCAACGGATTTATCTTCCATCATAATTGCCATAGCGCGATTACAAGGGGTTCCACCAGGAAGGTCGGTGAGAAAAAGCACATGTTCACAATTCATGGTGTCCATTGCTGCTCGCATTTGTTGTTCCAATTCGTTGGGAGAAAGGGTCTCAACAAAATCAATAAACACCATATTTTCCTGTTCACCTGCGATGGCTTTAACTGCGGAAGCCATGCCACTTGCAAAATTAATGTGTCCAGAAACAATCAAACCAATCATTTACAACTCCTTGCTGGTGGGTAACTTAGTTACCCACCTAAAAACAATTTAATACGATTCTGTTACATCACACCAAGTACATGGCCAATAACACCGAAGGCTAAGACAGAGAAGATAAGTACTGGCGGTTTTGCCCAGAAACCAGTCCCTTTCACCATTTTGAACATCAAAAAGACAAGGCACAGAGGGAGCAAGTTAGGCATGATTTTGTCGAACAAGGCGGTTTGTAGTTCGACCACCTTGCCACCCACCTCGACTGCGGCGGTGGTTTGTACCTTTATGAAAGTGGCGGAAAGTGCTCCAATCACAAAAATACCCATGATGTTAGCGGCTTTAGCCAGTTTTTCTGTTGCGTCGCTCATGTTAACCATCGCTGCAGTACCTGCGCGATAGCCCATGAACATCAAGCCGAAATAGACAAAAAAGTGAACAATTTGATACAAAAAGAAGAAAACGAATGGGCCAGCAATTGAGCCTTCCATTGCGATAGATGCACCTAACGCTAAAGTCAGTGGCATCAATGTCATATGGTCGATAGCATCGCCAATTCCACCTGTTGGGCCCATACCCGCTACTTTCATGACGTTAACAGTAGAAGGCTTCTCTTTGTTTTCTTCCATGGCAACAGCAGTACCAAGTAAGAAAGTAAATAATTTTGGACTCGCATTAAAAAACTGTAAGTGGTTTTTCAGTGCGGTTGCATAATCACGTTTGTTATTACCATGAATTTTGCGTAGTGCTGGGATGATGGAGAATGCAAATCCTCCCCCCTGCATACGTTCAAAGTTAAAGTTACCCTCCATAAATAGCCCGCGAAAAGCACAACGCCATAGATCGCCTTTCGTGATGACTTTGCGGACAGTGGTATCTTGATACTCATCAATGCCATCAACGTAGGATTCCGCTGGTAAGTTTTTGGTTTCTACTGCAGTTTTGTTATCAGATACCATCTTCAAAATCCTCATTTTGTTGTGAGTTATTCTTGTTGTTGTTACCGCTGAAGAAGTAATACAGTGCCGCTGCAGATGCACCGAGTATTGCTACGGCCATAATTGGTAGTTTGAGATAAGTGGTCATAACGAAACCAACAAAGAACACGCCAGCCACTTCTTTTGACCACATGATTTTTAACAGCATAGCGAAACCAATTGCTGGAACCATTTTCGCCCCAATACCTAAGCCTTCGAGGAGCACTTTTGGCGTGTTTTCATCAATCCACTGTGCTGCGTGTTCACCAAAGTAAACTGTTACAAAGGCGACGATCGCATAGAGTAAAGAACGAACGGTAATTGTGGCGATTAATAATCGGGAGATCCCAGCTGCATCCGCTTTTTCCGCGTAGCGATCAGCTTTCCCCATGGTGAATGCGGTGATAGCGAAAAACCCGATAATGATCATTTGCATGAGAACGGCAATTGGCATTCCGATCCCCATAGCTACCGCTGGTGACTGGTTAGTCATGATGGCAAATGCAACAGCAGCGATAGTTCCTAAAGTGACATCAGGTGGCTGAGCCCCAGCATTTGGAACAAGCCCAAGCCAAGCTAATTCTAATGTTGCACCTGCAATTAAACCGACTTGCATATCACCCATAATCAGGCCAACTACAGGCCCTGTGATCAGCGGGCGGTGGATATTGAGTGCAACGTCATACTTATCTATACCGCAAAAGAAGGCCCATAAAGCCACAAGAGAAGCTTCATAAATCATAATAGTTTTCCTTAAACGCCTTAGTGTTAAGTTGTTATTTCACTCTGCCTATGCTGATGCGAGAGTCAGAACATTAACGGGGGTTTGATCGGGAGTATTTTGAATCGTGCAAGCTACTCCTTTGTTAACAAGCCGACGAAATGCATCTAAGTCGCTTTCATCCACTGACACCGTTTTGGCAATTTGGCGCTTTCCTTCATGGAAATGCATATTGCCGACGTTGCAGTGAGTGATAGGAACGCCGCCTTCGACAAGACGAGCAACATCTGTTGGGTTATTGCAAAGAATAAAGATTTTTTGACGAGGAGATGCTTTGTGAATGACATCAATGGTTTTTTCAATAGAGAAAAACCGGACGGCATATTCTCCACCCGCGGAGGCTTTCATTCCTGCTTGCATAAAAGCGGCGTTAGGGCCATCCGCAGCATCGTCATTAGCAACAAGAATTAAATTTGCTTCAGTGTGTTTACCCCAAGTGATTCGAATTTGCCCATGTAATAAACGCTCATCGATTCGGGTCCAGACAATATTTGGTGCGTGCATATAATTGCTCTCTTATTATTAGCTATATTTATCATTAAGAAGGTATGACGCCATCTTCTTGATATGAGAACGGGTAAATAGTGACACCTTGAACAACTCGATTAATTTCTCCAGTTGGAGATGGGTTATCAGGTGTATTCCCCAGTGCAATGGAACTATGGAATGCAAAGGCCTGTGCTAACATTAAATAAGGAAAAAACAGGGCTGAGTCTGAGCATTTCTCCATTTTTTTAATATAAACAAAACTTTCTTCTATTTGTGTGTCATCAGAAGAGGAGGTGACCGCGATCACTTTTGCTGAAGCATTATCGTGAATTACCTCTCTTAATAAGTCAGTTTCATACTGTCTGGTGTATTTATCGTTTGACAGAAACAGCACGACCAACGTTTCTTTATTGACGATAGATTTCGGTCCATGGCGAAAGCCTAAAGGAGTATCGAAGTTAGCAACGACCTTACCAGCCGTTAATTCCAACATTTTTAAGGCGGCTTCTTGTGCTAATCCTTGTAGGCCACCACTACCTAAATAAATGACTCGTTTAAATTTACCTGCATAATCTTCCCGGATACGACGGTTAAATTGGGTATAACTGTCGTGATAATCTTGGAAATAAGGTTTAATTTCGTTTAAATAGAAGGATTCGGTTAAGAAGATACACAGTGCAGCCATCATCATGGATGAAAAGCTTGACGTCATTGCTAATGAACGGTCATTTGACTCTTCAGGCATTAAAATGGCTAATGCATGGGTATTATTTTGGCAATAACGATATAACTGTCCTTGTTCGTTACAGGTTAAAACTAAGTGATAACATTGAGTTAAGCATTTTTCTGCCACATCGAGGGCGGCAACACTTTCGGGGCTATTGCCCGAGCGAGCAAAAGAAATGAGTAACGTTGGTACGTCTTCCGCTAAATATTCTTTTGGGTCGGCAACTAAATCCGTGGTGGCAATGGCATCTACGCGACGTTTTAAATGGCCTGTTAGAACAGGGGCAAGAGCGCGCCCTGCAAAGGCTGATGTTCCAGCACCTGTCATGATAATCCGTGCGTTTGATGCCTGAAGTACTTTAGCTAAAAATGCATCAATTTCAGCGCGTTGCTTTTGTATTAGCTGGTTTGTTTTTTCCCAACACTCAGGTTGTTGTTCAATTTCTTTTGCTGTCCAGAATGCGTTTAGCTTTTCGAGTTCAGGTGTTTGATAGCTTAAATATTCCATGTCAAACCTCAGTGACTAAATTTACATGCATCGGCATATACCGAAAGTACGTCGCGAATTTTTGCAAAAATAAAGGACTTCGCTGAGCCGTCGATCATGCCTTCTCTCAATTGTTGGAATTGATGCGGCATGTATTGGCTTAAAAGTGGTAAAGGGATCGGTTTTGAAGATAAGTTAGCCATCAGTGTTTCTATGGCTTGGTTAATTTCTTTATCAGGCCAGTAATAACGAATTCGGTCACTAAAGCTATAAACGCGTGCAAACGCTTGCTGCTGGGCATCACCATGGTAGTACTTTTGCCAAAATTCGGGCTCACGGCACATCAGCTGTTCCATTTTCTCTTTTAAGTGGGAACACTGTTCCGTCGGGAACATTTCATCCTCAATTTCACATAGAGAATAGAGGGCTTCTCGCATAGCAAATGTTAAAGCAGGGCCAACTTTTAAAATGGCAAAGTGGTCTTGAACGAGCTGCTTATAGGCATCTGGTGTTTGGTAATCGGTTGAGTGTGCTTCAAAAACGAGGTGAGGATAGTCATTAACAACTTTACTCAAGGCTTGTGCTTTTTGGGGTTGGTAATCAATAACACCAGTATGGTCAAATTCCACACCAGGTTGAACGACGAGGCCAATAACACGTGCCCAACAGTCACCGACACCTGCTTTTTCGAACGCTTTCGCATGGCAGTCTAAGGTTTTTCTCGCGGCTTGTGGATCTGTGACTTCAACTCCTTCAAGCGCTTCAGTTGCTCCACCTGGTACGGGGACTTCAGTACCAATAACATACACGATATCGCTGTAACCAAATTTTTCTTTGGCGGTTTTTTCTGCAATAACGGCGAGTCGGGCGGCACGTTGTGCAACAATTTCATCCGTGAGTGGAACGGGATCATCTGCACAGGACATACTGCAATCAAGGTGGATTTTCTTGAACCCTGCGGCAACGTAATGCTCAATTAAGACATCCGCATTATTCATGGCATCAGCGGCATTAAGCCCTTGCCAACGATTAGGGCCTAAATGGTCACCACCAAGAATTAACTTATTCAGAGGGAAATTGATTTTTTCTGCTTTTTCAACTACATAATTGAAAAAATCAGCCGGAGTCATACCCGTATAGCCACCAAATTGGTCAACTTGATTCGATGTGGCTTCAATTAAAAGAAAGGAATCATTATCCAGCGCTTGGTGCAATGATGCTTCAATCACAAATGGGTGGGCTGAGCAAACAGAATAAATACCATTCTGTTTACCAAGTTTATTTTGCTGAACAATCTTTTCTAAAGGATGCATTAATACTAACTCCACAATCAACACGGTTGTATTGTTAATGGAGTTAGCGAATTATTGCTCTTTATCGACGATGACTACTTCAATTTTATGGTTTTTCAACTCTTGGACATATTCTTCAGGAATGCCAGAGTCTGTCACCAAAACATCAATATCAGCGAATTCACGGATCATATGACAACTGCGCTTACCAAATTTCGTAGAATCAGCAACCGCAATAACTGTTTCCGAGATTTCACACATTAACCGGTTAAGGCTAGCTTCCTGTTCATTGTGTGTTGTGATACCAACGCGTAAATCGAATCCATCAACCCCAAGAAAAACCTTGTCAAAACGATAATTTCTGAGGCTATTTTCTGCTTGTGAGCCAGAAAACGATAAAGCATTTTTGCGCAATGCGCCGCCAGTCATTAGTACATCAACGCCTGCGGCTGTTGCTAACTCCATTGCGACATCTAAACCGTTAGTCATGACAACGACGTTATCCCGCGACTTTAAGTGTGTCGCAATTTCCCGTGTCGTTGTCCCCGAGTCTAAAATGATCGTGTCGCCATCATTAATGAGCGCGGCGGCGGCTTCCCCTATTAATGTTTTTGTGCCCGCATTCTGCCCACGCTTTTCGTGGATGCTTAGTTCAGCAATAAACCCAGTATTCGGAATTGCTGCCCCATGGGAGCGGACCACATAACCATTCTTTTCAAGAAAGCTTAAATCGCTACGGATGGTGACACTTGAAACTTTAAATATTTCGGCTAAATCTTCGACTCGTGCTTTACCTTGTTGGTTAATCATGTCGAGGATTTCCATACGCCGTTCAACTGCCGCTTTCACTTTCGTCTCCTTACGAAACCAAATGATTTGCTTTCATTTGATTTCGAATTAAGTTTACTACGCTAAAAAATACCGACAACGAAAAAAAACAAAACTTTTGATCTCTTTCACAAAGTTTCGATTTGCGTGTTGTTTGCTTACGGATATTTTCAAATTTTAAATATCATATCTTCGAATAAGAAAGTATCCAATCAATAAAGTATCAATAATTGTACTTTTACTGAGCAAACTCGGTATTTTGCATAAATATTAGCAATATTTGCAAAAAATTCGCGGAATATAAGCTCAAAAATCGGCATAAAGTGTGAAGGTGATATTTAAATTTCGAAAGGAAGAGAAGTTTCTTTAAATCAAAAACAAAAGTCAGCGGTTTACTGTATGTTATTTATACTCTCTTCAATTGTTCTAACTCAAACTACTTTCTTTCAAATTCTTTCATTTTGCTGTTTTGTGATTTCAATCTCTTTTGATTTTTCGTGTTTTGGGTAATGCTATAAAAATAACCTGACTGTTTCGGATTAATTTAAATGCCTGCAAACCAACCCACTTACTTTCATATGATGGCGAAACCCACGAGTTATCGCTGCAATATTAAATGCGAATACTGTTTTTATCTGGAAAAAGAAAATGTGTTTCACGAGCAACCTGCGCAAGACCAACATGACGTTATGCCTGATAACGTGCTACGTCGTTATATTAAAGACTATATCCAGTCCCATGCAGGTGAGCAGGTCGATTTTTCATGGCAAGGTGGTGAGCCAACACTTGCAGGGCTCGAATTCTTTGAGCGAGTTGTAAAATATCAAAAGCAATATGCCCAAGGAAAAACCATCACAAACAGTGTGCAAACTAATGCGATAGCGATTAATCGGCAATGGGCGCAGTTTTTTGCAGATCATCATTTTTTAATCGGTGTATCTATTGATGGTTTAGAAGCAGTTCATGATAAATATCGAATTTCCGTTAATGGCAACCCAACTTTTGAGCGTGTTAAAAAAGCAATTCAGCTTTTGATTGAATATGGTGTTGAATTTAATACCTTAACCGTTGTTAATGACCAAAATTGGCGGAAAGGGAAAGAAACGTACCGTGCGTTGAAAGCATTGGGTTCCACGTTTTTTCAGTTTATCCCTATTGTTGAGGTGGATAGGCGCTTTCCTCATATCCAAGGTGGCCATTATGCACCTGGGCCAAATGCCGTAATGGCACCTTTTTCAGTGCCCGCTGAAGGTTATGGGCAGTTTATGGCTGATGTTTTTGATGAATGGATCCATCAAGGAGATATTGGCAAAGTTTATATTCGTCTATTTGATAGCTTATTAGGGACTTGGATGGGCTATCCAGCATCAACCTGTGTGCAATCTAAAACGTGTGGGCAAGCGCTGATTATTGAATCTAATGGGGATGTCTATTCCTGTGACCACTATGTGTACCCCGCAAATCGATTAGGTAACGTACAACAACACTCCCTTTCTCGTATTGTCTCCTCTAAGCAGCAAGTCCGTTTTGGGCAAAATAAATATGACAAGCTAACTAATCTTTGCCAGCGCTGTGAGGTTCAAAGCCTTTGTTATGGTGGTTGCCCTAAGCACCGGATCACGGCGATAGAAGGTGAAAAATATCGCCATAATTATTTATGTCATTCATATAAAAAGATTTTTCATCATACCGCTTTAGGTATGCAGTTAATGCGCCAAGCGATATCACGTGGCGCTTTAGCCAGTGATGCACTGGGTGCAATACAGCATGCTTACAAGCAATAATCATATTATCTGGAGATATTTTTGTGAGATTACCTTCTATGAAGAGAAGCCTGCTAGCTGGATTGATAGCAGCGAGTAGCCTAGTGCCTCCCATTGCGGCGAATGCGGGCGGGACACCAGAAAAGCCGAATGTTTTATTGATTATCATGGATGACTTAGGAACAGGGCAGCTCGATTTTGTGCTTGATAGTCTTGATGTCAAAGAACTTGCACAGCGCCCGTCACCACAGCGTTATCAGGGTGATATTAATCAGATGGTGGAAGCAGCAAGAGTGGCAATGCCAAATGTTGCGGATATGGCTGCTGGTGGAATTAAGATGACCAATGCATTTGTTGCTCATCCTGTTTGTGGCCCATCACGAGCGGGTATTTTTACTGGGCGTTCTCCTGCGAGCTTTGGCACTTACAGTAATGATGATGCGATGTTAGGTATTCCACAAGACATCAAACTATTACCAGCACTATTCCAAGAAAATGGTTATGCCACAGCTAGTATCGGGAAATGGCATAATGCGAAGGTCTTGAAAAAACCTAAAATTGCATCAGAAAAGCAAACTCGTGATTATCACGATAATATGATTTCGACACCAGAGCCTGGTTTTTCACCTCATGAAAGAGGTTTCGATTATGCGTATAGTTTCTATGCATCGGGAGCGGCACTTTGGAACTCTCCGGCAATGTGGCGAAATGGTGAAAATGTGCCAGCGTCTGGCTATACCACGCATTTACTAACGGATGAAACTATTAATTTCATTGATGGGCACAAAGATAAACCTTTCTTTATCAATCTTTCATACAGCGTACCACACATCCCATTAGAAGAAGCCTCGCCAGCGAAATACATGGATAAATTCAACACGGGTAATGTTGAAGCCGACAAATATTTTGCTGCATTAAATGCGGCTGATGAGGGAATTGGCAAAATTATCAACACGCTAAAGGAAAATGGTGAATTAAATAATACGCTAATTTTCTTTATTTCTGACAATGGCGCGGTGCATGAGTCGCCAATGCCAATGAATGCGATGGATAAAGGCTTTAAAGGACAAATGTTTAATGGTGGTGTACGTGTTCCATTTGTCGCTTATTGGCCAGGGCATATTCCAGCGGGTAAACAGAGTGATGCGATGGTCTCTGCGATTGATATCTTACCAACTGCATTACAAAACGCAGGGATTTCCATACCTGATAGCATGAAGGTTGAAGGCAAAAATATTATGCCACTCTTAATGGGTAAAACAGAAAAGTCACCACATGACTACCTGTATTGGACAGGGCCAGGGACGAAACATTACAGCGAAGAAAACCAAGATTTTTGGCATGGCTACCATGAATGGATCACTTATCAACGCAAAGAAATTCCAAACAACCCAAATTTAGAAAAACTATCGAAAGGTTCATGGGCGATCCGTGATGGGGAATGGGCACTTTATTTTTATGATGATGGTTCTAACCAGCTTCAATTATTCAATGATAAACAAAACCCAGCCGAATCGAATGATTTAGCGGCGCAATATCCAGAAAAAGTAAAAGAGTTAAAATCTGCTTATTATCAATGGGTTAAAGATAAGCCTAAACCCGTTGTATGGGGGCAAGATCGTTACCAAGTTCTGATTGAATCAGCAAAATAAACACAAGATTTTATTTTAATCTGCGCGCAAGGATGCGCCTGTTTGCATCATAGAGAAATACGTATGACAATACCGACTGAACGCCCAAAGCTGCCTTATGAACACCCTGATATCAAAATTTATCAGAAGTTATTCAAAGAGAATATCATTCGAAGATTAATTAGAAAGTCAGCCTATCAATGTAACGATAACCACATCACCAAAGCCTTTCAAGATGAAAATCAACCCCTTTCAGTTCTTTGCGAATTATTAGTACGCTATACCACGGAAGCCTTTGTTCATTATCAAACATGGGGTTACTCCCACGCTTACTACCCTGGTAGCCCAGGCCAGCAAACAGTGCGAACTGATGCCCTAGAAGGGGTTAGTAGGGTACTACCTTTACTTGCTTCATGGCTAGTTCACAGCCAAAAAGCAACATTGAATGGGTTAAATTTAGCATCAATTGACCTTTCTGAAATCATCAAAAATGCATTTTTACATGGTACAGACCCTGCTCATAAAGGCTATTGGGGAAGGCTTGAAAATTATGACCAAAAAATTTGTGAATCTGCAGATTTAGCGCTGACTCTCTGGTTGAGTCGTGAGTGGGTATGGGAAAAATTGGATAACCTTGCGCAACAACGAATTATTGAGTGGTTTGAACAGGTTAATCATTGCGATATCGTTGATAATAACTGGCATCTTTTCCCGCTTACTGTGCAATTTGTGCTCCAAGCTCTCACTGGTCGAGATGCCATTGCAACG
This sequence comes from Providencia sp. PROV129, assembly GCF_028482245.1. Classification (NCBI taxonomy): domain Bacteria; kingdom Pseudomonadati; phylum Pseudomonadota; class Gammaproteobacteria; order Enterobacterales; family Morganellaceae; genus Providencia; species Providencia sp. PROV129. The sequence continues at coordinate 10,047 of NZ_JAMPQD010000034.1, read as the reverse complement.
TGGCGGTATGAAAGAGTAAAACAATTTTACGTGGGTGATGGCTGGTTTCGAGATGGCGCGAAAGGTAACTTCGATTATTACAATGCATGGGGATTTTACTATTCATTATATTGGCTAAACCAAATTTGCCCAGACTTCGATGAAGAATTCATTCGTAGTTCACTAAATCAGTTTAACCATCATTATCGTTATTTTATGACACCACAAGGGATCCCCTTTTTTGGCCGCAGTGCATGTTATCGCCTCGCGGTGTCCGCGCCTTTACTTGCAGGCGTTGATTTAGGTGGTGATGCAGTGAGTGTGGGTGAGGCTAAAAATGCACTAGAAAGCACTTTACGTTATTTTATTGGTCATGGTGCTTTAAAAGCAGGAGCGCCAACTCAAGGTTTATTTGGTTATGATGCCCGCTTAGTCGATAATTATAGTGGTCCTGCGAGTAGTTTTTGGTCATTACGTGCAGTGATTATTGCTTTGTATTGTGGCAACCGCATTCAACTTTGGGATAGCCCTAGCAGTCCGCTGCCAATTGAACACTCAGACTTTCATTTCGAAATATCGTCCATTGCAGCAACGGTTATTGGTGTGAAAGAAACACAAGAGGTTACTGTGATATTTCGTGAAGATTACCTCAAACAACAATCTCCTCTGACACGTCGCTTAGAAAAGCAGTTATGTTCTCAGAAAGTAGTTGAAATGCTATTAGGTCAATCAAGGCGCCCTAAAAACAATCTGTTACGTAAAGGAGTCACGAGTTATAGCTCTAAAATGGCTCATTACTTCTAGCCTTTCTTTCATTTGCTTTCAGTGCGAAAGGGATGGAAATGTGATTTAGATCTTTTACCTTTCCTATTCTTTCGTTTAATATTAATCGAAATCAATCGAAAGTTAAGAGGCGACTATGTACTTGGTATCTACCCGTAATATGTTGAACAAAGCCCAACTGGGAGGCTATGCAGTTCCCGCATTTAATATTCACAATTTGGAGACCATTCAAGTTGTTATGGAAACTGCCGCAGAAATGGCGTCTCCCGTTATTTTAGCGGGGACACCGAGTACATTTTCTTATGCAGGAAGTGACTACTTGATTGCTATTTGTCAGCAAGCGGCTGAGCGCTATAAAGTCCCAGTCGCTTTACATCTCGATCATCATGAAGATATTCCAGATATTTTCCAGAAAGTCTCTGCGGGGGTGCGCTCTGCGATGATTGACGCTTCTCATTTTCCGTTTGATGAAAATATTCAAATCGTTAAACGGGTTGTTGATTTCTGTCATCAATGGGATTGCACAGTAGAAGCGGAGCTGGGGCGTTTAGGCGGACAAGAAGATGACTTAGTTGTTGATGCCGCGGATGCGCTTTTTACTGACCCTGATGCCGCCGTTACTTTTATTCAAAGAACGGGTATTGATTCATTAGCTGTTGCAATCGGAACAGCTCACGGTATGTACAAAAGTGAGCCACATCTGGATTTTGCTAGGCTAGAAGCAATCCGTAAAAAAACAGATGTGCCTTTAGTGCTTCATGGTGCTTCGGGGATCCCTGATGCGGATGTTAGGCATTGTATTGAGCTTGGAATTTGTAAAGTCAATGTCGCAACAGAACTCAAAATCGCATTTTCTGATGCAATTAAGCAGTATTTCATTGAAAACCCAGAAGCGACAGATCCCCGTCATTATCTGGTTCCCGGAAAGGCGGCGATGAAAGCGGTTGTGATGGATAAAATTCGTGTTTGTAAAAGTGATGGAACACTTTAATAAGCCAAAATAATCTGAATTTGTTTGATGTATAAACCAAATTTGTTGTTGATGATACGCAGTAGATCTTTTTAAAAAAAGGAATGTTATGAAACAAGTTGCTGTTTTACTCGCTGATGGTTTTGAGGAAGGAGAAGCGGTCGTTTTCATTGATGTCATGCGCCGGTTAGATATTCATGTAGATGTGCTGTCTTGCATGGATACGCTTGTTTTAAATACGTATTTTGGTACTAAAATTAGTGCAGATCATCTTTTAGTCGATAAGCTAGCCCATAGTTATGATGCGGTGATGATGCCTGGGGGGCCAAAAGGAACTGATCGCTTGTATGCGAATGAAAAGGTGGTTGATTTTCTTCGTCGGCATATACATGAGGATAAATATATTTGTGCACTATGCTCTTCAGGCGCAAAGGTATTAGCCGCACACGAGTTACTGGAAGGGAGATACTATAGTACAGGCGACAAGCTGGCTGAAAAATTTAATGATGGTATTTATCTTGATCAGGATGTTGTTGTTGATGGAAAGTTTATCAGTGCAAAAGGGCTTGGTGTGAGTTTTGAATTTGCATTTACAGTTGCAAAACATTTATTGGTCGACAATATTGATAAAGTGGATTGGCAAGCTAAGCATATCTATTTTAAACACTGGCCGCTTTCCTATCTATAATTTTTATTGGTAACTACGTACTTTTATATCGGCAATAAAGGTAATAAATAAAGCGGGAATAATATTTTCCCCCGCTTTATTTTTATCAACTAGTCGAATGAAAATAAAAATAGAGAATTAATAGCGTATGAAGCTATTTTTTATAATGATAAGAATAAATGATGATTTATAAATATCATAACAATTAGATTTAAATTAGAAATTTTCCGTTATAAACATTAAGCTGGTCAGATATATAATCACCGGTAAGGAATGAAAATGCGGAATATTGCTATTACAAAAAATAATATTATTTCTGGCTTTCAATGGTTCTTTTTTATCTTTTGTAATACGGTTGTTATTCCCCCGACGTTACAGTCTGCTTTTCATTTGTCACCACAAACCACGTTTGTTATTACTCAGTATGCTTTTTTATTAACAGCTTTAGCTTGCTTGTTGCAAGCATTTATAGGCCATAAACGCTCCGTGATGGAGGGGCCAACAGGGTTGTGGTGGGCAACAATTTTAACCGTAACTTTGTCAGAATCTATGCAAGGAACTCCTCTTGAGACGATTGGATGGAGTTTAGCCATAGGGATTTTTCTGTCTGGGATTATTACTATTCTTATTGGCCTAAGCGGTCTTGGTGGTTGGTTAGCGGGTTTGTTCAAGCCTGGTGTGCTGGTGGTCTTTATGTTTTTACTTGGCGCGCAACTGGTCACTATTTTTTTAAAAGGAATGTTAGGGCTACCCTTTGGTGTTGGCAGTGAAAATATTACAGTTAATTATCCTGTATTCTTTTTGGCGCTCGCAGTACTGATATTTGTAATAGGGGTAATTGTGTATTTACCCGTGAATATTAGCAAATATGCATTATTGATTGGAACAATCATAGGGTGGGTTGCCTATAGTGGGTTATTTGGTAGCACGATATCATCTGTTTCATCAGGGGAATGGGTATTATTTCCATTAGGCCGCTCTGATGAAATTAATATAAGCATTGTGATAACAGCGATTTTGGCTGGGATATTAAACACATCAAATACGTTTGGAGCAATGCGCGGAACGGATGTTTTTTACCCTAATTCATTACCCGTTAAGTCCTTATATCGGCGTAGTTTTATGATGTCAGGAGTTGTAACAATATTAGCAGCGCCGATAGGCGTAGTGCCTTTTTCACCGTTTGTTTCATCAATTGGTCTAATTACTCAAACAAAAGACTGTTCACGTATCTCTTTTACTATTGGCAGCCTTATTTTCTTATGTGTGGGCGGGGTTGCAGTATTGACTCAATTTTTCCGCTCTTTGCCGTTAGCCATTGGTAGCGCGGTTATGTTAGCAACTTATTTGCCGTTATTGTTTTCGTCATTTTCATTTCTGACGGATATGAAATTAAATGCACGTAATATTTATCGCCTCGCATTACCTATTTTTATTGGCATTTTTTTGATGTCAGCACCTGCTGCGGTACTAAATTCGTTACCAACAATGTTTAGTTCTTTACTGGGTAATGGTTTACTTATAGGCATTATATTGGCTCTTATTTTAGAAAATACGATCAAGTGGGATAAAATCTCCTAAATAATAAAAGAGCACTAAGCGGTTGTGCAGCTAATGCTCTTTTTCAGTAAAATTCTAACGGCCTAAATAACCATCCCAATCTTTCCAAACGGGCTGTAAACCGGCTTGCACAAGTGCATTCGCTACTTGTGCGGCACTGCGGTTATCATTTGGGGAAAATTGTTCTAGCTCTTCTTTGGTATCTGCATAGCCACCTGGTTGGGTTTTTGAGCCTGCGCTGACATTATTAATCGCGAGTGGTACTACATGGTCGCGAAAATACGGAGACTCACGAGTCGACAGTGAAAGCTCAACATTGGGGGCAAGTAACCGAAAGGCACAAATGAGTTGGACCAATTCCGCTTCATTCATCAGTGATGCAGGCTCAACGCCACCCGCACAAGGGCGCAAACGCGGAAATGAAATGGAATAGCGGCTTTGCCAATAATATTGCTGTAAATACAGTAAATGCTCGGCCACCATGTAGCAATCGGTGCGCCAACTATTAGATAAACCAATTAATGCCCCAAGACCAATTTTATCCACACCAGCTTCACCAAGGCGTTCAGGGGTGGCTAAACGCCAGTGGAAATCTTGTTTTTTACCCTTGAGGTGATGCAACTGGTAGGTTGGCTCATGGTATGTTTCTTGATACACCATCACACCATCTAAGCCCAATGTTTTCAATTCCTTATATTCGTCAGTGCTTAATGGCTGCACTTCCATCATCAACGAACTGAAATAAGGGCGAATGATAGGCAAGGTATGGCGGAAATAATCCATCCCCACTTTACTTTGGTGTTCCCCTGTGACTAACAATAAGCTATCAAACCCAATTTTGCGGATCGTTTCGCACTCATTGATTATCTCAGCATCATTGAGTGTTTTGCGTTTGATTTTGTTACTCATCGAAAAACCACAGTAAGTACAATCGTTTGCGCAGAGATTGGATAAATAAAGAGGAACGTAAAACCCAACTGCATGACCAAAACGTTGGCGGGTGAGTCTTTGTGCTTTTTGTGCCATTGCCTCGACATAAGGGCGTCCAGCAGGGGAGAGCAGCGCCATAAAATCATCGAGGGTGAGGATATCACTCGCTAAAGCGTGTTCTACATCGTGGGCGGTTTTGCTGTTGATTCGCAGTGTTGTGTCGTCCCAATCCAATGTACTTAAGCGCTCTTGGAAACGGGGGATCATGATAATGCCTCCAAAAAGCTGGTGAGTGGGCTGGAAGCTTGGGCTTGTTGCTTCGGTGCCGCTAATCCACTTTGATAAGCTAGTTCAGCGGCCTCGACGGCAAGTTTAAAGGCTTTCGCCATTAAAATGGGGTGCTTGGCAACGGCAATCGCGGTATTCACCAACACCGCATCAGCCCCCATTTCGATAGCCTCTGCGGCGTGGCTCGGTGCGCCAATCCCTGCATCGACAATAACGGGCACGGTGGCTTGCTCGATAATAATCCGCAGCATCTCTTTAGTGGCTAAGCCTTTATTGGTGCCGATAGGCGCACCTAATGGCATGACTGCCGCGCAGCCAACTTCTTCAAGACGGCGGCACAGTACAGGGTCTGCACTGCAATAAGGTAATACCACAAACCCTTCTTTGACGAGCTGCTCCGCGGCGAGCAGGGTTTCGATAGGATCGGGTAATAAATAGCGCATATCAGGGTGAATTTCGAGTTTGACCCAGTTGGTGCCCAGTGCCTCTCGAGCAAGGCGGGCAGCAAATACCGCTTCTTGGGCGTTTTTTGCCCCCGATGTATTGGGTAAAAGCTTTACGCCAAGCTCTTGGAGAGGTTGCAAAATACCATCATCCTGCCCACGCAAATTAATTCGTTTCATGGCCATGGTGACTAATTGGCTACCTGAGGCTTGAATGGCATCTTGCATTAGCCTGGCATTGGCAAACTTTCCTGTTCCTGTAAATAGATGTGATTGAAAGGTAAAATCGGCGATTTTTAACATTGTTAGCCCCCAGCGATAGCTTGAAATAACAAGATATTGTCTTGGTCATTAATGAGATGAGAATCCCACTGACTCTTTGGAATGATCACTTGGTTGATAGCCAGTGCTGTGCCAGCGGTGGAGCGGCCTAGCGTCTCAAATAACTGGTTGACAGTCAGCGGGGCATCAAGCGCCATAGTTTGGTCATTAATTAGGATATGCATGCTTCTTCCCGACAAACTGGACATTGCAGCGAAGGCGTTAACTGCAAAGTGTTCCACTGTTGTTGTTTTCCATCGAACAAGCGTAGTTTTCCGCTTAAAGATGAAGGCAACCCGACAAGTAATTTAAGGGCTTCAAGTGCTTGTAGCGTACCGATAACACCAACGACAGGCCCTAATACTCCCGCTGTGCGGCAGTTTCGCTCAGGTTCATCTTGATCGGGGTAAAGGCAGGCGTAACACCCTGAACTAAACGGCGGTTCGAGCACCATTAGCTGTCCACCAAAGCCCACTGCGCTACCGCTAACGAGTGGCGTGTTGGTCATGACACAGGCGGCATTGACGGCATGGCGTGTTGCCATGTTATCGCAGCAATCAAGCACTAAATCGACCTGCTCAACGAGTGGGATTAATGTTTCAACTTCTAGTTTTTGCACAACTGCTCGTGTTTTCACGAGCGGGTTGAGTTGATGAAGCCTCTTTGCTGCAAGTTGGGCTTTTGACTGTTCGATATCATCAGTATTGTAGAGCACTTGTCTTTGTAAATTAGAGACATGCAGGTTATCGTGGTCAGCAAGCCATAATTCGCCAACGCCTGCACCAGCTAAATAGAGGGATGCGGGAGATCCTAACCCACCTAAACCGACAATCAGCACTTTGCTATTTTTCAGTTTTTGTTGCCCTTCAGGGCTAATGTCTTCAAGTAATAGCTGGCGGCTGTAACGCATGAATTCTTGGTCACTTAACATGATTAAATTCCTCGAATTATCAACCGTGTGTCTATTTCACTAAATACACGGCTAATTATTTGATTATGAATTAATTAACAAGCGCGATGACGCTCAATTAAATTCAGTAACGTTTCAGTGGCTGCCCGCCAATCATCGGCTTTGGTAATTGCACTGACCAGTGCCACACTGCCAACACCTGTTGCTAAAACAGCAGGTACGCGCTCAATGGATATTCCACCAATGGCGACAGTTGGGTAATCAGGTGTTGCCTCAACCATCGCTTTTAGCGTTTCCAATCCTTGAGGAGATGACGGCATCTCTTTGGTTTGTGTGGGGAAAATATGCCCCATTGCAATATAAGAGGGGCGCACGGATTTGGCGATGGCTAACTCATGTTCATCGTGGGTTGAAATGCCTAACCGAAGCCCTGCTTGGTGGATTGCCAGCAAGTCAGTGGTTTCCAAATCCTCTTGACCAAGGTGTACGCCGTAAGCGCCAAACTCCACGGCTAAGCGCCAGTAGTCGTTGATAAATAACCGTGCGTTATGTTTTTTACCCAAAGCAATAGCTTTTTGGATATCATCGCGTACATCAGCATCCGCTTTGTCTTTGATGCGTAATTGAAGGGTGGAAACACCTGCACTAAGCAGGCGTTCAATCCATTCAACGGAATCAACAACAGGGTAGAGACCGAGGTATTGCTCGGTTTCGGGGAATGGCGATGTTGGCGTAATAATAGGATTAGGCGATTTTTTCATTATCAGCGACCTCTGCATTCACAATTTCTGCGCCATGGTATAGCTCGCTACCGTGGGCTCGGAAGGCTTCAGACATCTGTTCCATACCCGCTTCTTTTTCGTTTGCTTCTTTTTGGGCTGCGTAATCACGTACTTCTTGGGAGATTTTCATCGAACAGAATTTCGGCCCACACATTGAACAGAAATGGGCAATTTTCCCCGAAGCTTGTGGCAAGGTTTCATCGTGATATTTACGTGCGGTTTCGGGGTCTAATGCCAAGTTAAATTGGTCTTCCCAACGGAATTCGAAACGTGCTTTTGACATGGCATTGTCACGAATTTGTGCACCTGGGTGGCCTTTGGCAAGGTCAGCTGCGTGCGCTGCAATTTTATAGGTGATAAGCCCTTGTTTAACATCGTCTTTGTTCGGTAGGCCCAGATGCTCTTTTGGTGTGACATAACAGAGCATTGCACAACCAAACCAGCCGATCATTGCTGCACCAATGCCTGAGGTAAAGTGGTCATAACCTGGTGCAATATCGGTTGTGAGCGGCCCTAAGGTATAGAATGGGGCTTCGTGGCAATGCTCCAATTCTTCCGTCATGTTGCGGCGGATCATCTGCATCGGTACGTGGCCAGGGCCTTCAATCATCACTTGGACATCATATTCCCACGCAATTTTGGTTAACTCGCCAAGGGTATGAAGTTCGGCAAATTGTGCGGCATCGTTTGCATCTTGGATGGAGCCTGGGCGCAAGCCATCACCTAATGACAAGGAAACGTCGTAAGCGGCACAAATTTCACAAATTTCGCGGAAGTTTTCGTACAGGAAGTTTTCTTGGTGATGAGATAAACACCATTTTGCCATGATAGAACCACCGCGCGAGACAATGCCCGTCAAGCGTTTAGCGGTCATTGGTACGTAACGCAGCAAGACTCCAGCATGGATAGTAAAGTAGTCAACGCCTTGCTCGGCTTGTTCTAATAACGTATCGCGGAACATTTCCCACGTCAGGTTTTCCGCTACGCCATTGACTTTTTCAAGGGCTTGGTAGATGGGAACTGTGCCGATGGGGACTGGGCTATTACGTAAAATCCATTCACGGGTTTCATGGATGTAGCGGCCTGTGGACAAATCCATTACGGTATCTGCGCCCCAGCGCGTTGACCAAATCAGTTTTTCCACTTCCTCTTCGATGGATGAAGTGACCGACGAGTTGCCGATATTGGCGTTCACTTTCACCAAGAAGTTACGGCCAATAATCATCGGCTCAGATTCAGGGTGATTGATATTGGCTGGGATGATGGCGCGACCCGCGGCGACTTCTTGGCGAACAAACTCAGGCGTGATATTTTCGGGCAAATTAGCCCCAAAGCCTTGCCCTGGATGTTGTTGCAGCAAAACCTCACCACGAATACGTTCACGACCCATATTTTCGCGGATGGCGATAAACTCCATTTCTGGGGTAATGATGCCTTTACGAGCGTAGTGAAGTTGGGTGACGCATTTGTTGGTTTGCGCTTTTAATGGGTGTGGGCGGTTGTTAAAGCGTAAGTGGTCGAGACCCGCATCAGCGAGACGCTGTTGTGTGAAGTCAGAACTTAAGTTTTCGACTTCGGTGGTGTCTGAACGTTCGTTTATCCACGGTGCGCGAATTTTTTTCAGGCCTTTGTGAACGTTGAGTTCTGATGTTGGGTCGCCGTAAGGGCCTGAGGTATCGTAGATAGGAACGGGTTCGTTATCTTCAAATTGCGGGTTATCTTTGTCGCCACCAATGAGGGTTTGCGAAAGCTGGATTTCTCGCATCGGGACTTGAATATCGTCTCTTGAACCTTGGAGATAAATACGTTCAGAATTCGGAAATGAAACACCAGAAACGGTGTTGATAAAGTTTTCAGCGGCGTCACGTTGGGCCTTACGCGTGCGAGCAGGTGCAGCTTGTGGGGATAAATCAGCGGTCGGTATAACATTATTTGTAATATTGGACATAGCAATTTCCTGACATTGTCACGGCTATGATGCAAAGCGCACCAAGCGGGTTTATCGAAAGAAAGTTGCTTGTCAGGAGTTCGGAGGAGTAATAAAAAAGACGTTGCGTTTAAATTTTCACCAAAAGGAAAAGGTCAAAAATGGCGCTGAGTGATTACTCTTGTTCCCTTCGCGGGTATTAACCCGATCAGGTTCCGCGGATCCCGAATTAACGGTCTCAGCCTGATGCATTGCATGCTAGGCACTCCGACAAGAGATTTCAGTATAAGCTTTCCTCGTTATTCTTCAAGCGATAAGTGCGTTGGCTGCTCTCGGCTACCCAAGTCACATACTTATGTATGCTCCTTGGGATATCCTCATTTGCCGCCTTCTTCTCACTTGAATAATTTAGAGGAAAGTAAAATGGAATAAGGTTATTTCCTCGTCATTATTTAAACGATAAGTGCGTTGGCTGCTCTCGGCTACC
>NZ_JAMPQD010000033.1:0-8486 GCF_028482245.1 Providencia sp. PROV129 | reverse complement strand
CGTATGCTCATACAAAAAAGTTAGCAGGTAAAGTACTTAGAGCGTTAGTTAGTTAATAAAAACAGCTTACTTCATTCTTTTTTAGCATAAAACCGGTGGTTTATCTGCAAAATTACCATCAGTTTTTTGTAAAATAATGCATTCTTCGTAAAAGATGCCTAAAAAATTATAGTTAGGTCACTCTTTTTCTGCAAGATAGGGGTCTTCATAACCCAATTCAGCCAAAATTTCGGTTTCTAAACCTTCCATTTCTTCAGCTTCATCATCTTCAATATGGTCATAACCTAACAGATGCAAGCAGCCGTGAACCACCATATGTGCCCAATGTTCTTCGGCACTTTTTTGCTGTTCAATAGCTTCTTGTTCAACTACTTGGCGACAAATAATTAAATCGCCGAGCAGAGGAAGCTCAATTTCAGGTGGTGCTTCAAAAGGAAAAGATAACACATTAGTGGGTTTATCTTTTCCACGATAAGTGAGGTTGAGATGATGACTTTCCGCTTCATCGACAACACGGATAGTGACTTCGCTTTGAGCTTGGAATTTTGGTAACACAGCGGCTAACCAGCGCTCGAATAGTGCTTCAGAAGGTAAACCTTCAGGGTTTTCACACGCAATTTGTAAATCGAGAATGATGTCACTCATTTATTGGTTTTCCTGCTTTTCCAGCTCTTTTTGCTGTTCTTTTTCTTCACGTAACTGTTGACGGCGCTTGTTATCTTGTTCTTCCCACGCTTCGTAGGCCATAACAACTTTGGCAACGACAGGGTGGCGAACTACGTCTTCACTGTGGAAGAAATTAAAGCTTAAATCATCCACGCCAGAGAGCACTTCAATGGCATGGCGTAGACCTGATTTACTGCCGCGCGGTAAGTCGACTTGTGTGATATCACCAGTCACAACCGCTTTGGAGTTAAACCCAATCCGCGTCAAAAACATTTTCATCTGCTCGATGGTGGTGTTTTGACTTTCATCTAAAATAATAAATGCATCATTTAAAGTACGACCACGCATGTATGCCAGCGGGGCAACTTCAATCACGTTGCGCTCAATCAGTTTTTCAACCTTTTCAAAGCCTAACATCTCAAATAGCGCATCATAAAGCGGACGTAAATATGGGTCGACTTTCTGGCTTAAATCCCCAGGTAAGAAGCCCAGTTTTTCACCAGCTTCAACGGCAGGGCGCGTAAGCAAAATGCGGCGAACTTCTTGGCGTTCTAAGGCATCGACCGCAGCAGCTACCGCTAAATAGGTTTTCCCCGTTCCTGCAGGGCCAATACCGAAGGTAATATCATGGTCCAAAATATTGGCAATATATTGCGCTTGGTTTGGTGTGCGAGGCTTTATCACGCCACGTTTGGTTTTGATATTCACCGCTTTGCCGTAGTCTGGAACGCTTTCGGCGGATTGCTCTAAAATGCGGCTATCCAAAATGGCCAAGTGAATATTTTCAGGGTCGATATCAGGAATAACACCGCGCACAGGCGCGGTATCGACATACAGTTGACGCAAAATTTTGCTCGCCGCTTGTACATTAAGTGGCTTACCCGATAACTTAAAGCGGTTATCACGGCGATTAATTTCGATAGCAAGGCGGCGTTCTAGCTGCTTGATATTATCGTCAAATGGCCCGCAGAGGCTCATTAAACGTTGATTATCTGCGGGTTCTAGAAAGATTTCTTGTGTTGCGATTTGCAAATTTTTTGTCTCGGTCACTGAATATCCTATGGTTGTGGCTTAGGGCTGGAAACTGCCAACACCTAGCTCATCTTCTTTACGGGTGCGTGCAATAACAGATTCTGGTGATTCGTGAACGCGAAGGCCCATTTGATCTTCTGTACGAATAACTTTACCGCGTAATGAGTTGGTATAGACGTCTACAATCTCAACATCCACAAACTTACCGATCATATCTGGCGTGCCTTCAAAGTTCACAACACGGTTATTTTCAGTACGACCAGAAAGCTCCATAACATTTTTACGGGATGTTCCTTCAACTAAGATACGTTGAACGGTACCCACCATTTGGCGGCTGAAGCTCAATGCTTGCTGATTAATGCGCTGCTGTAATAAGTATAGACGTTGTTTTTTCTCTTCTTCAGTGACATCGTCAGGGAGATCTGCTGCTGGCGTGCCAGGACGCGCGGAATAGACAAAGCTGTAGCTCATGTCAAAATTCACGTCAGCAATCAGTTTCATCGTTCTTTCGAAGTCATCAGTCGTTTCACCTGGGAAACCAACGATAAAGTCAGAGCTGATAAGAATACCAGGACGCGCTTCGCGCAGTTTGCGAATAATGGCTTTGTATTCCAGTGCAGTATGAGCACGTTTCATCATGGTGAGAACGCGGTCAGAACCACTTTGCACAGGTAGGTGTAAGAAACTGACTAATTCAGGCGTATCACGGTAAACTTCGATGATATCGTCAGTAAATTCAATTGGGTGGCTAGTGGTAAAGCGAACACGGTCGATACCGTCAATAGCCGCGACTAAACGCAGTAATTCTGCGAATGAGCAAATTTCGCCATCAAAGGTTTCACCGCGGTAAGCGTTAACGTTCTGACCTAATAAGTTGACTTCACGTACGCCTTGCGCGGCTAATTGTGCGATTTCGAATAAAATATCGTCACAAGGGCGGCTAACTTCTTCACCACGGGTATAAGGTACTACGCAGAAAGTACAGTATTTATTACAGCCTTCCATAATAGAAACGAATGCCGTTGGGCCTTCAGCGCGTGGCTCAGGCAAACGGTCAAACTTCTCAATTTCAGGGAAGCTGATGTCAATAACTGGGCTGCGTGTACCTTGCACTTGGTTTATCATCTCTGGAAGACGGTGCAATGTTTGTGGGCCAAAGACAATATCAACACTCGGCGCACGTTGGCGGATAAAATCCCCTTCTTGGGACGCAACACAGCCACCGACACCAATAATGATGTCAGGGTTTTTATCTTTAAAAAACTTCCAACGACCAAGCTGATGGAAGACTTTTTCTTGGGCTTTTTCCCGAATTGAGCAGGTATTGAGCAGGAGTAAATCTGCTTCTTCAGCAACTTCAGTTAGTTGATAACCGTGGGTACTTTCTAATAAAGAGACCATTTTGGATGAGTCATACTCATTCATTTGGCAGCCCCACGTTTTAATGTATAACTTTTTATTCGTCGACATGTCGTATATCCGGTGTTTTCGAAGCGGCTAGTGTAATGGACCCCGAAACGCGTTGTAAATCCAAAGTCCTACCCTCTTTTGGGAACTCGTTTGCATTTTGATTAAGAACATCATTGTATGATGGGATAAATGCAAAGATAGCAAGAAATAATATCACTTCACGAAATTTAAGGGCAGGCAATTTGCCTATTGTTTTAAAAATTAGGACGTATTGTATTCATTTGGGGCTTCAGTGACTAGAGTTCAAGTGGAGATATTGTCTGCGAGGGTAATAAATTTTCGGTACAATACGGCAATCAATTCATAAATAGTGGCCAATGTGATGAATAAACAAATCGAATCTTATGATGTTGTCGTGGTAGGTGCGGGAATGACAGGCGCAGCGGCGGCATTGGGCTTTGCCCAAGAAGGGATGAAGGTGGCTTTGCTTGAGAAGGCACAACCTGCACCATTTGAGCCACACAGTACCCCAGATGTTCGCATTTCGGCAATTAGCCGCGCTTCAGTCGAATTATTAAAGCAACTCGGTGCATGGCAGCATGTAGAAGTCATGCGCAGTGTGCCTTATCGCCAATTAGAAACATGGGAAGAACCCGATAGCAATGTGGTGTTTGATGCCCAAAGCCTTGGTTTGCCAGAGCTAGGTTTTATGGTTGAAAACCGAGTCTTGCAGCTTGCTTTATGGCAAGAGTGCCAACAATACAGTAATTTAGAACTTATTTGCCCCGCAAAGCTGGTGAATTTATACCAACCCAAAAACCAAAAAGCGTGGCGATTAGAACTCGATGATAACCGTCTGTTAGAAGCAAAATTAGTTGTGGGCGCAGATGGCGCAAATTCCCAAGTGCGTAAAATGGCAGGGATTGGCAGCCGCGGTTGGCAATATCGCCAAGCTTGTATGTTGATTACCATTCAAACAGAACAACCTCAACAAGACAAAACGTGGCAGCAATTTTTCCCATCAGGCCCGAGGGCATTTTTACCGTTATACAATAATTGGGCCTCATTGGTCTGGTATGACAGCCCAGCAAAGATTAGACGTTTGCAAAGTATGTCCATGGAACAACTCACTGGTGCGATTTCGGAAGCGTTCCCTGAGCGTTTGGGCAAGGTGACCGCAATTGCATCAGGGGCATTCCCCTTAACACGTCACCATGCTAACCGTTATGTTATTGATGGTTTAGCATTGATTGGCGATGCAGCGCACACAATCAACCCTTTAGCTGGGCAAGGGGTTAATTTAGGCTATCGTGATGTAGAGAGTTTGCTGAATGTGGTGAGTTACGCACGTGAATATTTGCAACCTTGGTATTCTGTTGATGTCTTAAAGCGCTATCAGCGTCGCCGTTTGCCTGATAATTTGGTCATGCAAGCAGGAATGGATGTGTTCTATATGGCGTTTAGCGAGAATCTTCCAGGTTTAAAAATGTTGAGAAACCTAGGGTTGATGGCGGCTCAAAGAGCTGGGGAAGCGAAAAAACTTGCCCTGAAATATGCATTAGGGCTGTAAATGATAAGTGCTTTCATGTTTAGTGAAATATTTCACTCTAAACACCCTAATACTTTAGGGTGAGATAATGTTTGAATGATAAACAAGGTTATTTTGTTTTTTGGATATCAAAAAAGGCTTTTGATTTTAATAAGTATTCTTCCCCTTTGGAAATAACAAAAGTCTCTTGAGATGTAATTACGGTGCTCTTATAACCCGCAGAGGAGTTTATTTTGATGGTTTGATTTTTTTTATTTACATCGGAAATGTATATTTCAGGAGACCAATGACCGTCTTTTAAGTATATGGCAATATTATCAGATAAGGCTAAGGCTTCATTGAGCATGTTTTGAGTGATAATTTCTGTATTTTCAAATGATACTTCGTGATATTCAATATTAGTTTTGAGATCGATTATTTTTTTGCGAAGTGAATTAATATTATCCCAAGTCTCAGGGCTGTAGTTTTTCTCGAGCCCATAATGTTCTTGTGGTCTATAGGTCGCATCACCACTTGGTATATCATTATGATATTTTTTATTCATTAATGAATTTGCTTCTGCTAATAAACGAGGTTTGTCCTCATCATCATTGTTTTCCAGTTTTTTTGCGAGAACAGATAGTGTGGGTAAATGGATTGCATGGCCATATTCAGGTAGTTGAGTATTATGATAGAAGTTCCATGCTTCAAAGATAAGTTTATCATCACTGACTTTTAATAAATAACCTGTTCCTGATGTGGTGACGCCGTTTTCACCTTTAGTAAGGCTTGGGATCTCAATGAGTGTTCCAAAAGGTCGCTGAATGAACTCAATTGTCCCAAAGCCATTGTGAATGTGTCCGCTCAGTAAAATAATTTGGGGATAATCTAAAAAAATCTGTTTTAATTCTTCATCTTGGTTTCCAAAACCACCAAATAAGCCTGCTCGCCAATGTGTTGAGTTAAAGGCTTGATGAGTGAGTACAAAGATAGGTTTATCCGCTACTGCGCCCTCAGGTAATTTTTCTTTTAACCATGCGAGCGAATTAGCGTTCAGCTCCATTTCATCCTTTAGGCCAACATCAGTGTTTAAGCATAAAAAGTGATAGCCTCCGATCCATGCATCTATGCACATCGTACCTTCGTAGCGTGATACGCGGCAATTATCAAGATAGTCGTGATATATCTCAATAAGGTCTGGATCCAATGAACCGTCAGAAGCTGCTCCAGTTCTAACATCATGGTTTCCAAGCATGAGTAATAGATTTTGATGGTATTTCGTTGGGAAATTATTCTGGAAGGTTTGCAATGCCTCTTTTCTATTGGCGTGATAGTCACCAATATCTCCCGCCATGAGCAGGGCAGTCGCCCCACAGTTTGCAATATTAATAATTGATTGTGCTAAGACTGTTTTATCTTCGGCCGAGTTTTGATGGATGTCACTAATAATACCTATAATCACAGAATATATCCTTTATATAATTCATACGTATTACTAATTAACTGTTTATTTAAAATAACTCAATTTCACCTTTTATTAGTTTTAAATAATATAAATTTAAATTGTGATTTATCAGGTTTTAATCTTGTATATCGTTTTAAAAAAGTTGTAGAAAGTGAGAGATAAAAAACCTCTCATGATTGAGAGGTTTTTTGGGATAGCTATCAAGTTTTATCAGAAGAAATGCTCGATCCTATTTAGGATTTCCAAGATCAACCGCGATTTTTTCTTTGGTATTAATGCTGTCATCTTCAGTAATCACTGAATCTAACGTTTCATTTTTTGCTGAGAATGCATGAGCCAGTTTCTCGGTATCTAGCTCTTTTTCCCAACGTGCAACCACGATACATGCGCAAGCATTACCGACTAAGTTGGTTAATGCCCGGCACTCTGACATAAAGCGGTCAATACCAAGAATTAAGGCCATACCAGCAACTGGAATACTTGGTACAACCATCAGTGTTGCGGCTAAGGTAATGAACCCTGCACCTGTTACCCCCGCTGCACCTTTTGAGCTGATCATGGCAACGAGCAACAAGGAGATTTGTTCCCAAATCGTGAGCTCGATATTGGTAGCTTGTGCGATAAACAAAGCCGCCATGGTCATATAGATGTTGGTACCGTCAAGATTAAATGAGTAGCCTGTTGGGATCACTAAACCCACAACGGATTTTTCGCACCCTGCATGCTCCATTTTTCTCATTAAGCTTGGCAGTGCTGCTTCAGAAGAAGAGGTACCTAAAACTAACCAAAGTTCGTCTTTGATGTATTTAATCAACTCAATGATTGAGAAACCGTTATATTTTGCAACAGCCCCTAATACCAGTAATACAAAGAGTAAAGAGGTGATGTAGAACGTCATTATCAGCATCATTAAGTTGCCAATAGATGAGATCCCATATTTCCCAATGGTAAATGCCATTGCACCGAATGCCCCGATTGGTGCGAGTTTCATTAGCATCGCAACCATTTTGAACACAGGTTCAGAGAAGTTTTGCAGTAACTTAACAATTGGCTCCCCGTGCTTGCCTGTTGCTGCTAATGCTAATCCGAAAATAACGGCAATAAACAGAACCTGAAGAATGTTACCGTTTACCAGCGGACTAATCACGGTATCAGGAATAATGTTCATCAAGAAGCCAACAATTGATGACTCGTGTGCTTTGGCAACGTAACCTGCTACTTTTGTGCTATCGAGGGTTGCTGGGTCAATATTTAAGCCATCACCTGGGCGAATGACGTTCGCAACGATGAGACCAATAATGAGTGCGACAGTAGAGAAGGTAATGAAGTAGAGCATTGATTTACCCGCAACGCTACCCACAGCCTTCATGTTTGACATGCCTGAGATACCTGTTACCACTGTTAAGAAGATAACTGGTGCGATGATCATTTTAACGATTTTGATGAATGCATCACCAAGCGGTTTTAGTGACTCTCCAATGTCTGGGAAAAAGTGGCCTAGCGCAATACCTAAGGCGATGGCTACGATGACCTGAACATATAAGATTTTATATATTGGTTGCTTTATCATGTTTCGCATAAATTTTCTCTGTAAAAATGTTGCGTTTTGGCAATTTATAATTATTAGGTTTAAAACTTTTATTTGAGTTTTTGAGAACTAATTAATGGAACGGAAGATGGGAGTGAGTTTTCCAGTGACTTATTTGTCACCAATCATACCTAACTACAATTCGAGCGCAGGTTACCACTTTCAACAGTTAAATAGAAATGATTAAAGTCACAGATTTAATAGAAAAGTTATGCAAAAGTAAATTTTATGGGCGAAATGTTGCTTAGTTAACATTTAAAACGATTAAGTCACTGGTTAATTAGTATCCACGAGATTTAATAAAATAAAAACATGAAAAAAGAGTACGATTCTACTGAAAAAGTGCATAAACATGCAAATTTTGATGCAATAAATTGGTTTTCAGTAAGAAAAACGGATTTATTATCTAATCATCTAAACTTGATTTAATTTATTAATAAAAATGATAATGAAAATAAGCGAATTAAAAAGAGACTGTATTAGAAAGATAAGGAAGAAAAAAAAGGAATGGCTGGGGTACCAGGATTCGAACCTGGGGATGCCAGGATCAAAACCTGGTGCCTTACCGCTTGGCGATACCCCAACAACAAAAGAAATGGTAGCTACGACGGGATTCGAACCTGTGACCCCAACATTATGAGTGTTGTGCTCTAACCAACTGAGCTACATAGCCATTTTTTATTTCTTTAAGATGATTTTTTGCAACAAGAGGGGATAGTAGATGGCTGGGGTACCAGGATTCGAACCTGGGAATGCCAGGATCAAAACCTGGTGCCTTACCGCTTGGCGATACCCCA
>NZ_JAMPQD010000032.1:0-20036 GCF_028482245.1 Providencia sp. PROV129 | reverse complement strand
TCTTAAATTCAATACTACCGAGAAGGAAAATGGTGCGGGAGACAAGACTTGAACTTGCACACCTTGCGGCGCCAGAACCTAAATCTGGTGCGTCTACCAATTTCGCCACTCCCGCAAATAAATGGTGGCTATGACGGGATTCGAACCTGTGACCCCAACATTATGAGTGTTGTGCTCTAACCAGCTGAGCTACATAGCCATCTTTTTTTGCTTAACCTTCATCGGCGTTGCGGGGCGCATTATGCTAATTACAGACCCTACAGTCAACAGCTTTTTGCACTATTTTTCAGAAAATGCGTCTGTTTGTTTGTTGAATAATCATTTTGTCGATAAAGCCAGCAAAAAACAACCCTTAATTTGAAAAAAATCCGTTTTTGACTACTCGTCTGTTCAAAAAATAGTAGGGAGAAATAAAGGTATTTTTCGGCGTTTGATTGTCAATGAAACTGAGATTATTTGATAAAATACAAATAGATTTTAAATTGAACAATAGCAGGGTGAAGGGATAGGTATTTTTTGATAGTGGGTCTCTCAAAGCAAAGAAGCAGGTTAAAACCTGCTTCTATTCGTTCATTGAGTAGAGTGAAATTAATTATCAAACAGCTTTTGCAGTAATTCACCATTAAGCATTGCGCGTTTGGTTAAGGCAAATGCACCAATTGCTGAATTATGAACTAATTGGGAGGTGACAATCGGTAAGTTCTCACGAAAGCCTTTGAGTGCTTGAGTATCAATACAGCTTTGAATCGCAGGCAGTAAAATTTGCTCGGCCTCAGTAATATCCCCTGCAATCACCACTTTTTCTGGGTTGAACAAGTTAATGGTAATCGCAACGGCTTTACCAATTTGCCGGCCAACGTGCTGAATAACCTCGGTGGCCAGTGGGTCGTTTTTATTTGCGGCTTGGCAAATAGAGGAAATCGTGCAAGTTTCTGCAGTAAGGGTGCTGGAGTAGCCTTGCTCTAAACGTTGTTTAACGCGCGCTTCAATCGCTTGGTTGGAGGCAATGGTTTCTAAGCAGCCAAAATTACCACAGTGGCACAACTCACCAAGGGGGTCGACTTGGATGTGGCCAATTTCCCCTAAATTACCGCGATGGTTGAGCAATATTTCTTTATTGATCACAATACCAGCCCCAGCGCCTCTGTGAATACGCACTAGTAAAGAGTCTTCGCAATCCCGAGTAGCGCCAAAAAAGCTCTCAGCAAGCGCAAGGCTGCGAATATCGTGCCCAACATAACAGGTGATATTAAAATGGGCTTGTAGGTTATCAATTAGGTGCCAGTTATCCACTTTGATGTGGGGCATATAGAAAATAATGCCACGATTTGGATTGACTAAACCAGGGAGGATAATTGAAATGGCAATCAACTCTTTGATACGACGATGATTTTGTTCGATAAAATCTTCGAGGGAGGCAATCAATTTTTGCTCGACCGCTTCTTGGGTAGGCTCAGAGATAGGGTAGTGCCCATCCACAATCATTTTTCCGCCTAAGTCGTACAATGCAATAGTGGCATCATAGCGGCCTAAACGGACACCAATGGTGTGGAAGTTTTTGTGTTCAGAAACAATAGAGATAGCACGACGGCCCCCTGTGGAGGCCTGCTGGTCAACTTCTTTAATTAAACCGCGTTCGAGTAGCTGGCGAGTGATCTTAGTGACACTGGCTGGGGCAAGCTGGCTTTGTTCCGCTATCTGAATTCTTGATATCGGACCCTGTTGGTCTATCAAGCTATAGACGACAGCACTATTGAGTTGTTTGACGAGGTCAATATTACCAATTTGCTTTAGCGAGTGGCTTTGATTCATTAGCTAGTTACTCATTTTGTAGACTTCCTTTCCGTTTACGTAAGTCGCGAGAATAGTGAAGTCGTGGTTAAATGCGGTCAAATTCGCAATTTTACCCGGAGCAATTGACCCTAAAGTTTCATCAACTCCGATGGCTCTTGCTGGATAGAGCGTTGCCATTCTAAGTGTTTCATCCAATGCGATACCGACATGTTCTACGCTGTTTCTGACTGCTTCAATCATCGTCAGTGACGAACCGCTGAGTGTGCCATTTTCATCAACACATAATCCATCACGATAGTATATGGTTTTACCTGCGAAGATAAAATGATCCATTTCACCAGTTTGAGGATCAATTCCTGCTGGTGCTGTTGCATCCGTCACTAAAATTAATTTATCACCTTTCAGATGCTTACTGTTCCGAATGTTAGCCCATTGAACATGTAAGCCGTCGGCAATAATGCCTGCATACACTTCTGGCGTATCATAAATGGCGCCAACTAAACCTGGGCCGCGGCCTGAAATGTATGGCATCGCATTGAAAAGGTGAGTTGAGAAACGGATACCAGCTTTAAAGCCAAGTTTCGCTTCTTCGTATGTGGCATTTGAATGCCCCGCAGAAATCACAATGCCAGCCTCTTTTAATTGGCGAATATAATCGAGGTCGACCATTTCAGGCGCTAAGGTGACTTTTGTGATGGCATCGGCGTGGGAGGCCAAATAATCAATCATTTGAGCTGAAGGCTGGCGAATAAATTCAGGGTTATGGGTCCCTTTTTTGATCACATTAATATAAGGACCTTCTAAATGTAGGCCAAGGGCTTGGTTTTTGTGATCTTTTAAATATTCAGTCATGACGTTAATGCCATGTTTCATTAGATCATCAGAGCAAGTGATCAGCGTTGGTAGGTAGCTAGTACAACCTGTGCGTTCATTGGCTTTTTGCATGATATCTAAATTTTTCAATGTGACATTTTCTTTGTTGTCATTGAATTGAACGCCACCGCAGCCGTTAACTTGCAGATCAATAAAACCAGCAGAGAGAATTGCGCCTTGCAAATCGTGTTGTGGGATATTTGCAGGTATTTCAGAGACAGGGCAAACCTCTTTGATGATTTCACCATCAACGATGACAGCATGGTTATCCAGTCTTTCATGACCTGTATAAATAATGCAATGAGTTAGTGCATACATGGTTTTAAACTCCTGACCTCTGGAAAAATGGGTCACCGACTAGCCGTCGCCAGTCGGGTGATTGATAAATATAATCTTAGTTAAACGTCTCAATAATTTCAGATTCTAGCTGTTTGAAGTATTTGAGTGTTTTGACTTTTAATTCGAGTGTTGCAGGCTCATCACAGACAATCAGCGCTTTTGGATGCATTTGTACACAGCTCACTGTCCACATATGGTTGATGGAACCTTCCACGGCAGCGTGAACTGCATTTGCTTTATTCGCACCTGTTGCCAAGACCATTAGCTCTTCTGCATCCATTAATGTGGCAACACCCACCGTTAACGCAAATTTTGGCACTTGGTTGATATCGTTATCAAAGAAGCGTGAGTTTGCTTGGCGTGTTTCAGGGGTTAACGTTTTGATTCGGGTACGAGAATTTAGTGATGAACCTGGTTCATTGAATGCAATATGGCCATCATTTCCTACGCCACCCATGAACAAATTGATTTTGCCATAAGATTTAATTTTATCTTCATAACGTTGACATTCCTCATCAACATTTGGGGCATTCCCATTGAGCAGATTGATGTTTTCAGCTTGGATATCAATATGGTTGAAGAAATTATCATGCATAAACGTATGGTAACTTTGTGGATGATTAGCAGGAATGCCAATATATTCATCCATATTAAATGTCACCACATGTTTAAAGCTCACTTTACCTGCTTGATACAAAGCAATCAGCGCTTTATAGGTTGCGAGTGGTGTGCCACCTGTTGGTAAGCCGAGAACGAAAGGGCGTTCAGCGGTTGGGTTGAATGCGTTGATTTTATCAGCGATATACTGTGCAGACCAAGTGCCGACATCATGCGCATTGTTTAATGGGATTAGCCTCATGTTTCAATTACCTCTAATAAGTCTGTGAAATCTTTCATATATATGTGTATCCCTGATGTTATGCATTAGATATAGGAATACTAGTTATACTACAAATTTATTACGCGTTGGTGTTGGTATACAGTGCCGTTTTAACGGCTGCACCTGCATTTTAAACGCGCTGAGAATATACAGGTTAATGACGTAAATAAGTTATTTTTAATCATAAAATAAGTTTTCAATAATAGCTACTAATTTAGTCAGAACATGAACGATTTCGTTGACATTTATCACAAATCGCACCTATTTATTTTGCATCGCGAAACAATTAATCTAAAGTATGAAACTGATATAATTAATCATCAAATATTATCGGTTGCTGATCATTGATCGATTGAACAATAAGATCCTGTTAATGGGGCAAAATAAGGTTATAAGGGGGAGTTTGTGAATATTCTTAGCTACTTACAGCGGATTGGTAGGGCACTGATGGTGCCAGTTGCTGTACTACCAGCCGCAGCAATCCTAATGGGGATTGGCTATTGGATTGACCCAGATGGTTGGGGCGCTAATAGTGCAATCGCGGCGTTACTGATTAAATCTGGTGCGGCAATTATTGATAATATGTCCGTGCTATTTGCAATTGGTGTTGCATATGGGATGTCGAAAGATAAGGATGGTGCTGCGGCACTGACTGGTTTTGTCGGCTTCTTAGTGGTGACAACACTGTGTTCTCCTGCATCTTATTCTATGATTATGAATGTTCCTCTGGAAACTGTCCCAGCGGCATTCGGTAAAATTAATAACCAGTTCGTGGGTATTTTAGTTGGGGTACTGTCAGCTGAATTATACAATCGCTACAGTGGTGTTGAGTTACCAAAAGCGTTGTCATTCTTTAGTGGTCGTCGCCTTGTGCCGATTTTAACCTCATTCCTAATGATCATCTTAGCCTTCGTTCTGATGTACGTCTGGCCAGTGGTGTATAACGGTTTAGTGTCTTTCGGGGAAAGCATTAAAGATTTAGGTTCTGTCGGTGCGGGTATTTACGCATTCTTTAACCGTCTGTTAATTCCTGTTGGCTTACACCATGCACTGAACTCAGTGTTCTGGTTTGATGTTGCGGGTATTAACGATATTCCAAACTTCCTCGGTGGGGCTAAATCTATCGAAGCAGGTCTGGCAACGGTAGGTATCACAGGTCGTTACCAAGCTGGTTTCTTCCCAATAATGATGTTTGGTCTACCAGGTGCAGCACTCGCTATTTACCACTGCGCACGCCCTGAAAATAAAGCCAAAGTAGCTGGTATCATGATTGCGGGTGCATTTGCGGCATTCTTCACGGGTATCACTGAGCCGCTTGAATTCTCATTTATGTTCGTGGCACCAATCCTGTACGTTATTCACGCACTGTTGACTGGTATTTCTGTGTATATCGCAGCAACAATGGAGTGGATTTCGGGCTTCGGCTTCAGTGCAGGTTTAGTGGATATGCTGTTGCAATCGCGTAACCCATTAGCAGTTCAATGGTACATGTTGATTGTTCAAGGCTTAGTCTTCTTCTGTATTTACTACGTGATTTTCCGCTTCATGATCCGTAAATTTAACCTGTTAACTCCAGGCCGTGAAGAAAGCGCGGGTGATGAAACTATTGATGGTTACGATGAAAGCCTCAGTCCTGCCAATACCACGGATAGCGATATCCAAAAAGAAGCACGTCAGTACGTCTCTGCGGTAGGCGGTAGCGATAATATCGTGAATATCGATGCGTGTATCACACGTTTACGTTTAACGGTAAAAGACACTGCAATTGTTAACGATGCGATGACAAAACGTCTTGGTGCTTCAGGTGTTATTCGCTTGAACAAACAAAACGTACAAGTGATTGTAGGAACGCGCGCTGAGTTGGTTGCTAAAGCAATGACGGAAGTGATTGCGAAAGGGCCGATTGCCGGTACTGCGCCTGTTGCAGCCGCGGAAGAGAAAAAAGCAGCAGAGCCAGCGAAAGCGAAAGGCAATGCGATTTTATCCCTCGTTGCGCCAGTCAGTGGGCAAGTATATTCCCTCGATGATGTACCAGATGAAGCGTTCTCTAGCCGCATTGTGGGCGATGGTATTGCCATCAAACCAACCAGCAGTGAAGTTTTAGCCCCTGCATCAGGTACAGTGGTCAAGATTTTTGAAACTAACCATGCATTTTGCCTTGAAACTGAAAATGGCGTAGAGCTCATCGTTCATATGGGTATCGATACCGTTGCGCTGAAAGGTGAAGGTTGTGCGCGTTTAGTGGAAGAAGGTGCCGAAGTCACTGCGGGTACACCAATCCTGAAATTAGACTTACCGTTCCTTGAAGCGAATGCTAAATCAATGATTAGCCCTGTTATCATCAGCAATATCGATGATTTTGCTGGCGTCGAGATTTTAGTTGAAGGCGACGTGAAAGCAGGCGAAACGGTTATTTATAATGTTCTGAAATAATGTATTAAGTCTGATTTAAGTTTGTGATGATGCCAGCCGATAAAAAGGCTGGCATTTTTTATGGACGTTATCGGATAAAAACTTGTGGGATACGGTCAGATTTAATGAAATAACCAATCCACAGCGCGGCACTGAATGTGCTCATGAGTATTTGCTGGTAATCTGTATTGGTTAATTTAGCACCATAAATTATGGCGATAAAAACGGTAAAATACAGCGTTACGATGAGCGCAAAAATGTAGTAGGAAATCATAACCCATTTAGTCGCTTTTTTCTTATTAAAGAAAAACCAACAAGCGACGAGTGTGATAATTATATAGACAAGCTGTAGCACAATGGCGCCAAGGTAAAATGCAGGAACACCCTTCGTATTTTCAGCATAATAGGTGACAACTTGGACTAATTGGTATGCCCCAAAGATAGACAAAAATGCGGTAATAATTAGCCCTAAAGCTGGCAGATAAAGTACGCCATTAATTTTATGGACTTCCAATTGTTCGCATTCATGACACCAACCAGACTCTTTATTCGCTTCGCGCTCATTGCAGTTAATACATTTCATTGACTTACCCAGCTGTGAATTTTTAGATTTAACTATTATCGGGATATTTTTTGAATAAATGAATTCTTAGAGGCACATTTATTTCACTTAGTTGGTTTAGTCATGTAGGAAATAAGTTATCAATGTTAACAATGTTGGCGAAATCTCAAAGCAGGTTGTCGAATCTGCACAAGCAAGGCGGCTTACTCATCGATAAGATATTTTCTCAATGACTGATGAGGAATTTTCTGTGGAACTGCTTCTTTGCTTATTTGGGTTTATTTCAGGGATCACAACTGCATTATTTGGTTTTGGTGGTGGGTTTATCACGGTTCCACTGTTGTATGCATTAATTACCTTAGTCTGGGGGCCGCAAAGTGATGCAAGCGCAGTGGCAATGCAAGTTGCGGTGGCAACCTCCACTTGTGTGATGATTTTTTCATCAACGCTATCGAGCCGTGCCCATTATTTAAAAGGCAACCTAAGCTGGCCAATTATCAAGCCGTTTATTATTCCGATTTCAATTGGCGGAATAGTTGGGGCAATTGTGGCGTTATCGGTAGATAGTGCGTTGATCCGCTGGATATTTATTGGTTATTTAATAATCACGATTTTGGATTGTTTTATTCGCCCTGGTTTTATGCAAACAGGATCGGAAGGTATCAAAGCTTCTCGAGGGGGCATTTTTGCTGATACCCCGATTGGCGTGGTGATTGGTGCTGTGGCGGCATTTTTAGGGGTGGGCGGTAGTGTGATGACCGTTCCATTAATGCGACGCCGCGGTGCGAGTATGATCCAAGCGGCGGCTTTTGCTAACCCATTGACGCTACCGATGGCAATCACAGGGACATTAACTTACTTTTATTTTGCAATTGATAAGCACGTTGACCTCGGCGCAGATTTTCTTGGCATGATTTACCTCAAAGGCGCGTTAATTTTGATTGCTGCTTCTTGGTTGGGGATCCGTTTTGCTTCATTATTAATGCCTTACCTCAGCGATAAGCGCCATGCACAAAGCTACCCATTATTGCTGTTAGTGGTATTAACCGTGATGTTATTGACCTAAAAAAGGCGAGCAAGCAGAGCTCAATGTGCCTATTTTTTGTTGTGTTCGCCTCTTTGCTATAGCTTTTATCGGTTAAGCTCAATCAAACGGTTGTTTCCTGACGGATTATGGTAGAATATATCTGGTTACTAACCGCTTTTAGCGCGCTTTTGGCATTGAGGAATGATGACAATGAATGAGGCAGATGCTCGCCCAACAAATTTTATCCGTCAGATCATAGATGAAGATCTGGCGAGCGGAAAACACACGTCGGTCCATACGCGTTTTCCACCAGAACCGAATGGCTATTTACACATCGGCCATGCGAAATCAATCTGCTTGAACTTTGGCATTGCAAAGGACTATCAGGGACAGTGCAACTTACGTTTTGACGACACCAACCCTGTTAAAGAAGACGTCGAATACGTTAACTCAATCCAAGAAGACGTCAAATGGTTAGGTTTCGAGTGGACAGGCAATGTTCGTTACTCTTCTGACTATTTTGATACTTTATATCAATACGCCATTGAGCTGATTAAAAAAGGCTTAGCTTACGTTGATGAGCTAAGTGCGGACGAAATTCGTGAATACCGCGGCACATTAAAGGAGCCAGGTAAAAATAGCCCATACCGTGAACGCTTAATCGAAGACAACCTCGCATTATTTGAAAAAATGCGTGATGGCGGCTTTGAAGAAGGTAAAGCGTGTTTACGTGCGAAAATCGATATGGCATCGCCATTTATGGTCATGCGTGATCCCGTTTTATATCGTATTAAGTTTGCAGAACATCACCAGTCTGGCAATAAGTGGTGCATTTACCCAATGTATGACTTCACGCATTGTATTTCTGATGCGCTAGAAGGGATCACACACTCTTTATGTACATTAGAATTCCAAGACAACCGTCGTTTATATGACTGGGTACTGGATAACATCACGATTGATTGCCATCCACGTCAGTACGAGTTTTCTCGTCTGAATTTGGAATATACGGTGATGTCTAAGCGTAAGCTGAACCAATTAGTGACAGAAAAGCACGTGAACGGCTGGGACGATCCACGCATGTTAACCATTTCAGGTTTACGTCGTCGTGGCTATACCGCTGCGTCAATCCGTGAGTTTTGCCAACGCATTGGTGTGACTAAACAAGATAATAACGTCGAAATGGCGTCACTAGAGTCATGTATTCGTGATGATCTGAACGTGTCGGCTCCACGTGCCATGGCGGTGATTGACCCTGTGCGTGTGGTGATTGAAAACATGCCAGCAGGTGAAGAAATTTTAACGGCGCCAAATCATCCAAATAACCCTGAAATGGGTACGCGTAAAGTGCCTTTTAGCAATGAAATTTATATTGACCGTGCGGATTTCCGTGAAGAAGCCAATCGTCAATTTAAACGTTTAGTGTTAGGCAAAGAAGTGCGCTTACGTAATGCATATATCATCAAAGCAGAACGTGTGGAAAAAGATGCTGATGGCAACATCACAACCATTTTCTGTACGTATGATGCAGGCACATTAAATAAAGACCCAGCCGATGGACGTAAAGTGAAAGGTGTTATTCACTGGGTAAGCGTACAACATGCATTGCCAGCGGAAATTCGTTTGTATGACCGTCTGTTTACTGTGCCAAACCCTGGTGCGGAAGAGGATTTCTTATCGGTTATCAACCCAGAGTCGCTGGTTATTCGCCAAGGCTTTGTTGAAGCAAGCTTAAAAGATGCTGCCCCTGAAAAGGCGTACCAATTTGAGCGTGAAGGGTATTTCTGTGCGGATAATAAGTTAAGCAGCGCAGATCATTTAGTGTTTAACCGGACTGTTGGGTTGCGTGATACTTGGGCGAAAATCGAAAATTCTTAATTTGATGTCCCCGTCATACTTTGCATCACAGGGGTGTTGGCTTCATTAAGTTACCCGAGTCACATACTTATGTATGCTCACGGGATAACTTAATTTGCCGCCTACCTGTGGTACAAATTATTTAAGGGCCAGACCGAGTATTAGAACAAAAAAACGCTGGCAAATAAATGCCAGCGTTTTTTATAGTAATCTACAAAGACTGCAGAATCTATTCGGGCTTGCTATCTACTTTTTCTTTTAATAAATCATGTAAATATTGATTGGCGGGGAATACGTTACCTTGGGCGTCTTTAACTTGGTATGCTTCGCCTGTGATGGACGATTTTGAGGCCACATTGTCAATAAACTGTTCAGTGGTGTTTAGGCGTTTTTCTGTTTTGCGTAATTTTAAACGTAAATGGGATTCTGCATCGGCCGCGTTATGTTCTGTGCCGTTACGAGTAAATGTCAGGTTTTGTTGCTTACCAAGTTCCGTGAGTAAAGATTCAGTACGCGTTTTTTCTTCTGGGCTCAACGCGAGGGCTTGAGTAGTCACAAAAATCCCTAAAAAAAGGACTAAGGCAGATGAAAAGCGGTTTGATAATTGGGTCGTTAATGTTTGCACGAATTTCTCTCCATAGAAAATAATGGGGAAATTATAGCCAGCCAAGGGGTTTAAACTAGCGGAAAGATTCCGAGAATTGGGTGTAAAATGACTTATGGCATAAACCGATAGCCAATACCTGTTTCCGTTAATAAATGAATAGGGCGAGTCGGGTCATTTTCCAGTTTTTGCCGTAAATGCCCCATATAAATCCGCAAATAATGGTTATGCTCAATATAACTAGGCCCCCACACTTGCAATAACAAATGTCGTTGAGTCAAGACTTTACCGCTATTGGCAACTAACTCGCTAAGTAAACGAAACTCGATAGGCGTTAGGTGTAATTCTTCGTTTTGCTTAGTGACAATGCGATTAATAAAATCGACAGTGACATCCCCAAATTGAAATTGTGAGCTTTCTTGACCCACTTTACCAAAGCGGCGTAATGCTACACGGACTCGAGCTAGTAACTCACTGATACCAAAAGGTTTTGTTAAATAATCATCCGCACCTGCATCAAGAGCCGCAACTTTTTGTGATTCTTCTTCACGGGCAGACAAAACAATAATGGGAATGCTGCTCCATTTTCGTAAATCACGAATTAAATCAAGGCCATCACCGTCAGGCAGCCCGAGGTCTAAAATCAGTAAATCCGGTTGTCTTGTACCTGCTTCAATCAAACCCCGTTGGCAATTCTCAGCTTCGAAAACTTTCCAGCCTTCACCCTCCAATGCAAGTCGGACAAAGCGGCGAATTTCTTTTTCATCTTCAATAATCAGAATTTGATGGCTGCTCACAATAAGTTAATGTCTCCTAAACTTCAGCTTCAATATCAGGGAGTTGCTTTAAAGGTAAAACAAAGTGGAAGCTGGCTCCACCTTTATTATTGTTTTGTGCCCAAATTTCTCCTTCGTGTAATTGAATAATAGCACGACAGATAGCAAGCCCAAGGCCAACGCCAGGAATTGCGGATTCTTTTTGAGCGCGGGAGAATTTATCAAAAATTGTTTTTTCTTGCCCATCGGGAATTGCGTTACTGGCATCCCAGACTTCAATATGAATTTTCTGCCTTTCGACTCGGCCATTGATACCAATTGGGGTATCTTCATGGCTATATTTGACAGCATTTTCCAATAAATTAATTAATACCCGTTCAATTAACATAGCATCGCAATATAACAGTAAATCAGCAGGAATATTAATTTCCAATGGGTGGCTGTGTAGCGTGTAATCTAATGTTCTAACGGCGCTACTGGTTATTTCTTGCAAAGATTCCCATTCAAGGTTGGGTTGAATACTGCCTGATTGCAAACGTGCCATGTCGAGTAAATTATTCACTAAACGCGAGGTGCTAAGCACTTGTTGACGCATTTGGTTTACTTGCGCGGTATGGGGCGAATTTTCCGCGGATAAATCTAACATCAATATTTCTGTTTGCCCAAATAGCACGGTTAGCGGTGTTTTTAAATCGTGGGAAAGCGCTGCCAGCAACGAATTACGCAATTGTTCACGTTCAATATCTAATTTAGCGGACTCTGCTTGTTTTGTCAGCTGTAAGCGCGAAAGGGCGCTGGCGATCAGCCCAGTAAAAGTTTGCAGCATGCGTTGTTGTTCTGGGATCATCAACTGGCGTAAATTACGGGGTTCGATAGCTAATACTGCGAGGGTTTGGTCTGCTGTCGTGATCGGTTGTAATTGATAAGGCACACTCGGCAGAGTATCTGTCCCTGCCCCTGCGGGTTGGCGCTTATCAAAACTCCATTTTGCGATGGCTTTGTCAATCTGCATGGGGGTATGTCCATCACATTGCAGTGGTAATAAATCACCATTTTCATCGGGTACTAATAGGCAGCTTTTGGCTTGAAACGCGTTATTAAGGAAGTGATAGCCTGTTTTACCAATATCTTCTGTATTGAGTGCTTGCCCTAGTTCTTTTGTCATTTCATATAAATGACGAGTTCGCTGTTCTCGATAGCGGGCAATTCTCGCTTGATAGCGCATACCAGCAGTTAGGTTTCCCACCACAACCCCAACAATCAGCATCACCGTAAAGGTTACTAAGTACTGCATGTCCATGATGGCGAGTGAAAAGTGTGGTTGAACAAAAAACAGGTCGAAACTAATAACATTCACGAGTGCGGCAAAAATAGAAGGACGGCGTCCGTAAAACAGAGCTATCAACACAACACCTAAGAGGTACAGCGTCACAAGGTTTGCTTTGTCTAACGCGAGTAAAAATGTTCTCGAAAATAAAGTGATAGCAGCGCACATCACAATAGCCATCATGTAGCCATTTAAATCAGAGCGCCATTTTTCAGAAAACGGCTTTCTTTCAGGTTCTTTATCCCAATCACTTTTTTCTTCAAGGGCGACAATCACTAAATCGAGATCGGGCCCTAATTTCCCTAAGCGGTCAGCAAAGCCAGGGCGGAAATTGAGTTTGGGCCATTTACGGTGTTTATCGCGGCGTCCAATCAATATCTTGCCTAAATTATGTTCCCGTGCATAACGGAGTATGGCTTTTTCTTCTGAAGAGTCGGATAGGGTAGCAGTTTCTGCCCCTAAATCTTGGGCAAGGCGCAGCGCTTTGAGTACGGCGCGGCGTTGAGATTCAGGGAGCTGGTGGAGGGTGGGAGTCTCGACATAAACCGCATGCCACACGCTGCCAAACTTTGCAGCAAGTCGCGCCGCGGCACGTACCAGTTTTTCGTTACCCATATTGTGGCCAATGCACAATAAAAGCCCGTCACGGGTGTGCCAGACGGGGGCTTCCCCTTTGCCATCACGAAACTCTCTCATTTGGTCATCGACACGATCGGCGGTGCGGCGTAAAGCCAGCTCACGTAGCGCGATTAAATTTCCTTTACGGAAAAAATGCTCAATAGCGCGTTCGGCTTGCCCTGGAATATACACTTTGCCTTCTTTCAGGCGTTGGCGTAGATCGTCAGGGGGCAAGTCGACTAACACCACTTCATTAGCGGCATCAAAAATATGGTCAGGAACCGTTTCGCGAACACGAATACCCGTAATGCTCCCCACAATATCATTCAAACTTTCAATGTGTTGAACGTTAATGGTGGTAAGCACATCGATGCCTGCATCTAATAACTCTTCAACATCTTGCCAGCGTTTTGGGTGGCGGCTGCCTGTTGGGTTACTAAATGCCAACTCATCCATGAGTATAATGGCAGGGTGTCTCGCAATTGCTGCATCAATATCAAACGCATTTAAGCGACGACCGCGGTGCTGCAATTTTCTGTGTGGTAACACAGAAAGCCCATCCAATAAGGCTGCAGTTTCTTCCCGTTCATGGGTTTCTACTACGCCGATAAGGACGTCTAACCCTTGTGAACGCAAGCGTTGAGCCTCTTGTAGCATGGCGTAGGTTTTTCCGACGCCAGCACAGGCGCCGAAAAAAATTTTTAATTTACCTCGGCCATCTTCATTGGCTTTTACCAATAAGTCATCAGGGTTTGGGCGAGCAGGTTCCTGATTTTTCATAACTCACCTTATTAACGTTGGCTATTTATTTGCTGCATGTATTCATCTAGTGCCAAATTCAGTTGTAGCACATTCACAACGGGTTCACCTAAAAAGGGCAGCAAGGCCGTTTCTGTTTGTGCCGTAATTAATGATTTTACGGCCTCTAATGAAACCTGTCTGCTTTTCGCAATGCGTGGGGCTTGATAAATGGCCGCGTCAACCGAAATATTAGGGTCAAGACCACTAGCAGAGGCAGTCAATAAGTCTACAGGGATCGCATTTCCAGCTTCAGGATTCTGTGCACGCAGCAGTTTACTACGTTCAGCCATCGTTTGTTGTAACAAGGGATTACTTACCGCAAAGTTACTTCCCCCAGATGCTAACGTGTTGTATGGACTTTCCGCGGTGGCGGAGGGGCGACCATGAAAATACCCCTCACTTTGTATATTTTGCCCAATCAGTTTGGAACCGACAACATGCTCATCTTGTGTGATTAAAGAGCCTTTTGCTTGCCATGGGAAAAAGACATTGGCAAGGCCTGTGACCAATAGAGGGTAGGCTATTCCAGTTAATAGGGTTAGCACCAATAACATGATAATGGACGAACGGATCATGCTCATAATCAAATCCTTAAATACCAAATAGGCTAATAAACATATCGATCAATTTGATCCCCACAAAAGGCACCAACAAGCCACCTAAACCATATAAGCCTAAGTTTCGTTGCAAAAGTGATTGGGAGCTCATTGGGCGATAATTCACGCCTTTAAGTGCCAATGGGATCAAAAAGACAATAATCAGTGCGTTGAAGATTACCGCAGAAAGCAAGGCAGAAGCAGGTGAGTGCAAATGCATAATATTTAACGCGTTAAGTTGTGGCCATGTCACGGCAAAGGCGGCAGGGATGATGGCAAAGTATTTGGCAATATCATTTGCAATACTGAAGGTGGTCAATGAACCACGAGTCATTAGCATTTGTTTACCAATGTGCACGACTTCAATAAGTTTGGTTGGGTTTGAGTCTAAATCTACCATGTTCCCAGCTTCTTTCGCGGCTTGGGTGCCCGAGTTCATGGCAACAGCAACGTCAGCTTGGGCGAGTGCAGGCGCATCGTTTGTCCCGTCACCGGTCATGGCGACCAATCGGCCTTCTGATTGGTATTGACGGATCAAGGCAAGCTTAGCTTCGGGGGTTGCCTCGGCAAGGAAATCATCGACACCCGCTTCCGCCGCGATGGCAGCGGCAGTTAAGTGGTTATCCCCCGTGATCATCACTGTTTTGATCCCCATGCTGCGCATTTGGGCAAATCGTTCTTTCATCCCACCTTTGACGATATCTTTGAGCGCGACGACGCCTAAAACAGTTTGGTCGTCAACGACAACTAATGGTGTTCCTCCTAAATGGGCGACTTTCTCCACCAATTTATCGGCTTCTTCGGGAAATTTTTGATGATTAGCTTCAACGTAGCGACGAATGGCATCGGCAGAACCTTTGCGGATCATGCGTTCACCGACGTTAACACCACTCATACGGGTCATTGCAGAGAATGGTACGAAAGTAGCATTCATTCCGTGAATATCTCTTTCACGTAAATTGAATTTTTGTTTCGCAAGCACGACGATACTGCGTCCTTCAGGGGTTTCATCAGCGAGTGAAGAAAGCTGTGCTGCATCTGCTAGTTGCTCTTCCGTAACGCCAGTTAAAGGCAGAAACTCAGAGGCTTGGCGGTTTCCTAAAGTGATGGTGCCTGTCTTATCAAGCAATAAAACATCCACATCCCCCGCGGCTTCAACAGCTCGCCCGCTGGTGGCGATAACATTCGCACCTAACATGCGGCTCATACCTGCTACACCAATAGAGGAAAGCAGGCCACCAATGGTCGTTGGGATCAAACAGATTAATAATGCAATCAGTACTAATATGGAAACCGCGCTGCCAGCCCCTGCATACTCAGCGGCAAAAACCGTAAATGGATACAAAGTTGCACACACTAATACAAAGATAATGGTGAGTGCAGTTAACAAAATAGTTAAGGCGATTTCATTCGGTGTTTTACGGCGCTGTGCGCCTTCGACCATGGAGATCATGCGGTCTAGGAATGTCTCCCCAGGGTTAACGGTACATTCAACAATCAGCCAGTCGGACAGCACACGTGTTCCGCCTGTCACAGAGGAAAAATCGCCACCTGATTCGCGGATCACTGGAGCAGATTCCCCTGTGATCGCGCTTTCATCCACAGATGCTCCGCCCTCAAGAACTTCCCCATCACAAGGAATGGTTTCCCCTGCACGGATCAGCACGATATCACCTTTGCGCAGTTGATCGGAGCTGACAATTTCTTGTGTTGCATCCAATGAGGCCGCGGTAAGGCGAGTGGCATTGCTTTGCTGTTTTACACCTTTTAAACTTTGGGCTTGGGCCTTACTGCGTCCTTCGGCTAAGGCTTCAGCAAAATTGGCGAACAGTACGGTAAACCACAACCATAAGGTGACCATACCGCTAAACCATGCACTTCCTTCAGACAAACCTGCTGCCATCATTGCCCATAATAAGGTGGTGATCAGGCTACCGATATATACCACAAACATCACGGGGTTACGCCATTGGGCTTGTGGTGTGCATTTTTTTACGGCATCAATAATAGACTGTTGGATTAATTTTTTATCAAATAAAGGTGTTTTTTGCTTTTTCATTTTTTTCCCCTGATTATCCCGCAAAACCAATTTGTAGCTGCTCAGCAATTGGACCTAGTGCCAATGCAGGGACAAAAGTCAGTGCGCCAATAAGGAGGACAGTAAAGATTAATAAGCCAATAAAGAGTGGGCCTACGGTCGGCAATGTAGCCTGGCTTTGTGCTTGGGATTTTTTAAGTGCCATTGAGCCCGCAATCGCAAGTACGGGCAAGATGACGCCAAAGCGGCCGATAAACATGGCGATAGCAAGTAGCACATTGTAGAACGGGGTGTTGGCACTGAGTCCTGCGAATGCGCTACCATTGTTATTGGCAGCCGATGAAAAGGCATATAACACTTCGCTAAAGCCATGGGCGCCTGGGTTTAAAATGCCTGAACGTCCTGCATCGGTCATTAAGGCGATGGTTGTACCAAGTAGCACTAAGGTTGGTGTCACTAAAATTGCCAGTGCAACCATCTTCATTTCACGGACTTCAATTTTTTTCCCTAAGTACTCGGGAGTACGGCCAATCATTAGTCCAGCAAGGAAGACAGCGAGAAGAACAAACAGCAACATGCCATACAGACCAGAGCCGACACCGCCAAAAACGACTTCACCAATCTGCATTAACCACATTGGCACCATGCCGCCCATCGCTGTAAAGGAATCATGCATCGCATTGACAGCACCACAGGAGGCAGCGGTTGTGACAACGGCATATAAAGCCGAGGAAAGAATACCAAAGCGGCTTTCTTTGCCTTCCATGTTAGCGTTACTATTGGCGTGTAACTCACTTAGAAATGGATTGCCAACATACTCCGCTTTAATGACCACAATGGCGGCGATAACAAAAATGATCCCCATAACCCATAACAAGGTATGTCCTTGTTTGTTATCACCCACAGAACGACCGAAGGCAAAACACAACGCGCTAGGGATTAAGAATATTGCCAGCATCTGAACAAAATTACTTAATGCAGTCGGGTTTTCAAACGGATGAGAGGAGTTTGAACCAAAGAAGCCACCGCCATTGGTTCCCAGTAATTTAATCGCTTCTTGGGATGCGACAGGGCCCATTGGTAACAGTTGGGTTGTGTTATCTAAATTGTCAACTAAGAGGTAGTCAGAAAAGTTTTGGATCACCCCTTGGCTGACAAAAAATAAAGCAACAACAATGGCGAGAGGGAATAATAAATAGAAGGTGATACGGTAGATATCGACCCATGCATTCCCCAATGTTTTACTGCCATGGCGTGAAAAAGCACGGATCAAGGCAAAAACCACAGCGATACCCGTTGAGGCTGAGAGGAAGTTTTGTACGGTTAAGCCTGCCATTTGGCTTAAATAGCTCAACGTATTTTCACCGCTGTAAGATTGCCAGTTGGTGTTTGCTACGAAGCTTATCGCAGTATTGAAGGCTAAATCCCAACTCATACCAGCAAAGTGCTGTGGATTGAGCGGTAAGCTGCCCTGAAACATTAAAATGGCGAATAGCAAAACAAAACCGAGCACATTGAATAAAACTATGGCTAAGGCATATTGTTGCCAATTCATTTCGGCAGCTGATTTTCCAGGTTGTTTAATCCCCGCTAAACGCCAAAGCAATGATTCACTAGCCATTAAAGGACGAGGAATATCACTGTCAATAAGACGTGCAATTCCATTACCTAACGGTTTAGCTAAGATAAATAAGACCAGCAGGAAGCTGCCAATCAGTAAAAATGCTGTGGTGGCCATATCAGAAATCCTCCGCGTTAAGCAGGGCATAAATCAGATAAACCAGCAGTAGAACAACGAGAACTGCCCCAAAAATGGAAAGTAATGACACAGTGTTTTCTCCTTATTATTTCCATGAAATAAGGGTAGAGAGTTCGTTGTAAAGAAGCTGATAAAAAGATAGGACTAGGTGTAAAAAAAGTATAAAAATACACATTTTTTAATCAACTAAGCGAGGAATAGACACTCTTAAGTGAAATAACTAATAACACTTAAATTTTAACTTGTTATTTAATTGTTGCTACAATGTTTGTTTTTAACGATTTTGGGTTAAATTTTGTAGTAAAAATACAGAATAATGGGGAATTATTAGTAATATTTTAATTCTAGTGGTCAGATGAGTAGTTTTATTACACAATTTGCGCTATTCTATATTCAGTTAATTAATTCTCGTATTATCTGTTCGGTTTTAGTCCGCTCTGTGAAATAGCTGTATTTGGGGAGTTTTTAGAGCAAAGCTGGGATCGACAAATAAAGTGGCAACTGAAGGAGGATATCGATGTCCACATACCGCGAATATTCCCGTAATCAGGTACTTGCACGCCGCACTGCTGCTGTAACGGCAGGCATTATTGCGTTTCCTGTTATGGTTTTTCACCCGAAAAGAGCTAAATATTACAGTTACTTAAATAAAGTTTGGTCGAAAACAAGCGATAAGCCTGTATGGTTAGAGCGTTCAGAGACCACACTTGAAAGCCATCGTTAACCTTGCGTCTTAAGTAATTGATAAGAGCCCCTGCAATGACTCGTTGTGGGGGTTTTGTTTTTTATACCCCTACTTTTCTTTTCGAATGATGCACTTCAAATAACACAGAAAAAAAGTATGTTTCCGCTTATGATTATTGATTATCAGTAAATTATATTCAAAATGGCGTTATAGATTCGCTGTGCAGTAAAAAGGACAACATCATGCATAACTTAAGATTAGAAGAAGTCATTAACGATGAGCTCAAAGTGAGTGAGTTTCAAGATTTTGCACCAAATGGGCTGCAAGTTGAAGGACGCCCTCATGTGCATAAAATCATCACAGGAGTGACTGCCTGCCAAGCTTTACTCGATGTCGCCGTTGAGAAAAAAGCGGATGCGGTGATTGTTCACCATGGCTATTTTTGGAAAAATGAGCCTGCCATTATTAAAGGTATGAAAAAGAATAGATTAAAAACATTATTAGCTAATGATATTAATCTTTATGGTTATCACCTTCCTTTAGATGCGCACCATCAATTAGGGAATAATACACAGCTTGCTTATATCATGGGCGTCCAAGTGAATGGCCAAATTGACCCATTAATGCCATTTGGCTTTTTTGACCAGCCAATTACCCCAGCAGAATTGACCAATCGCCTAGAAACGCGCCTAGGTCGTAAAGTCCTTCACTGTGGCGACAACGCGAAAGAGGAAATTCGTCAAATCGCATGGTGCACAGGGGGCGGGCAAGGTTTTATTCTGCAAGCCGCAGAGTTTGGTGTTGATGCCTTTGTCACAGGGGAAGTCTCAGAACAAACGATTCATATTGCAAGGGAAATGGGGATCCATTTTTACAGCGCAGGGCACCATGCCACAGAGCGTTACGGGATTAAGGCGTTAACCAAGTGGCTAGTTGATGAGCAGGGGTTGGACGCCGAGTTTGTCGATATCGATAACCCAGCCTAAATTCTCGTCATATTTCGAGCTGTGGCGGTGTTGGCTTCACTCGGCTACTTGGGTCACATACTTATGTATGCTCCCCAAGCTATCCTCATTTGCCGCCTAGCC